>CAUBMI010000154.1 GCA_958436995.1 uncultured Collinsella sp. | reverse complement strand
CAGGCTTGCCATGCGGATCCTTTCTTGCATTGAGTGCATTACGTCGTTGTAACCGCACTATTGTAGCCGCCAAATCCCGCCATAGGGCACCTATCAGGACAAATTCATCAGCTGAGCTCGCTCTGTAGCGGGCAGCCGCCTCAAGGATTGTCTCGATCTGTAACAGTAAGACGGGTTTTGAGCCCCTACCTGTTACAGATCGAGACAAACTGGCAGGCGGGCAGCCAATGTCTCAATCTGTAACATCTAGCCATCAAAATCAGGCCTAAGTGTTACAGATTGAGATAAACCAGCAGGAAGATCGAGGCTGTCTCGATCTGTAACATCTAGCCGCCAAAATTGACTTCAGATGTTACAGATCGAGATAAACGAACGGAGGGACAGACGAGCCCATATTTCCCTCTTGCGCAACTGTGCATAGTGTATATATACTGTGCTTACCGGTTATATACACGTGTAGCCCAACAGCTAAGGAGCCGCTGTGGACATCATCCTATCCAATTCGAGCGACAAGCCCATCTACGAGCAAATAGCCTCGCAGGTCAAAGCTTAGATCCTTTCGGGCACACTCGCTGCGGGAGCCAAACTCCCCAGCATCCGTGCACTCGCGAGCGATCTTGGCGTGAGTGTCATCACCACCAAGCGCGCCTACGCCGACCTAGAGCAACTCGGGTTTATTTGCACCGTGCAGGGCAAGGGCTGCTTTGTCGCCGAGGGCAACCAGGAACTCTTGCGCAAAAACCAGCTCTGCCATATCGAAGAGCTACTTGCGAAAGCGGCGAGCCAAGCCGAAGTCTTGGGCGTCACGCGCGACAAGCTGCACGAGATGCTCGACCTGGTAGCCCCCGAAACTATGCAGTAGCCATCTGCAAGAAAGGCTATGCCATGCAAAACCTTTTAGAACTCAAAGGTATCTCACGCCGTGTGAGCGACCGCTTTTCGCTGCGCGACGTCACACTTGCCGTGGAACCCGGCCAGATTGTTGGCTTTGTGGGCGCAAACGGCGCCGGCAAAACCACGACGATTCGAACCGCGCTCGGGCTTATAAAGCTCGATGCCGGCGAGGTGCACCTGTTTGGACAGCACTGTGGCGCCGACGCGCCCGATGAAACGCAGCGTTGCCTGCGCACTCGTGTCGGCCTCGTGCTGGACACATGCCCCTTCCCTTCCACACTCAAGGTGACCGAAGTTGAGGCACTCGTAAGCCCGGCATACCCCACCTGGAGCCACGACACTTTCTCCAGCCTCATCGACCGATTTGGCCTCGATCCCAAGGCAAAGGTCAAGGACCTCTCCCGCGGCATGGGCATGAAGCTGCAGCTTGCCTGCGCGCTCAGCCACAAGGCCAAACTGCTCGTTTTGGACGAAGCCACCGCGGGCCTCGATCCCATGGCACGCGAGGAGCTGCTTGATGAGCTGCTTGCCTTTGTCGCCGACGGCCAGCACAGTGTGCTGCTCTCGAGCCACATTACATCCGACCTCGATCGCGCCGCTGATCGCGTCATCTGCATCGATAATGGCTCGATTATTTTTGACCTGCCGCGCGAGGATATTACCGACCGCGCTGGCATCGCCCACTGTACCCAAGCACAGGCCGCCGAGCTTATGGCTTGCGTCGAAGGCGCTCGCGCCGCCCACCACGCCTATAGCGTGGACGTGCTCGTGCCCAACCGTCGCGAGGCGCTCGAGGCCTTTCCCGAGATTCCCTGCGACCGGGCAACCATTGATGACTATCTGCGCCTCACGCTGAAAGGGGCTTCGAAATGAAACGCGCCTTTATGTCCGAGCTCGCCATCGTTCGCTCACTTGTCCCGAGCATTGCGGGTGTCGGCTTGTTCATATTCGTCGTGCTGACCCTTGCCAACGCATCGGACGGCGATTCCGGCATGAGCGCCGGCGCCTGCGCGGTCAGCGCCATGTCACCCATCATGGTCATGAGCTCGCTGGCCGGCTTCGACAATCAAAACGGATGGGAGCGTTATCGGGCAACGCTGCCCTTCTCGCGCAAAGACATTATTTGTGCCCGCTACCTGAGCGTTATTGTCTTCTCCGCCGCCATGGCATGTGCAGCTACGCTTTTGAGTATCGTCGCCATCCCGCTCTTCAACAGCGCGGGCATTCCTTCGACGGGACAGACGGTCTTTGAGATCGCAATAGCCTCGGCAGCATCGATGCTCATCTCCCTCATGATGGTGTTTTTGGCGCAGCCGCTGTTCTTTCGCCTTGGACACATGGAGGCGCTGCGCCTATCCGTTGGCCTGTTTGCCCTGCTCGGGTGCCTTGCCATGGCCACGCTGAGCTCCTCCAACCCCATTAGCAACTGGCTTATGTCGATTGCCGGAGCAAATCCCGATCCCGCCGTCCTCGGCTGCCTGTGCGCAGGAATTGCCGTACTGGCCCTCGTGCTCTTTGCACTGAGTTGCGCCATCAGTACCAAGGTCTATCGAGCACGCGACCTGTAGGCAGGCGCGGTATCATCGGACATGCGCCACAGATCGGCGTGGCCCATTATTGGGAAGGCGCTCAACCCGTG
>CAUBMI010000153.1 GCA_958436995.1 uncultured Collinsella sp. | reverse complement strand
CCCGAGTGCTATATCTCGGCGCTCATCAATAACTATTACGGCTACTTTTATCCGAGTGCCCGCGATGCGTGGGTCTACAGCACGGCGCGCAGTGCCGAGATTATGGCGCGCCCCGATAATCTCAAGTACTTCGACTTCCATCCGGTCGATAGCAAGGTTGTGCGCTGGTGCGACCACCTGATCAACCTGTACCGTGTGGCGGTGCAACGCATCCCGTTTATTTCGCTCACCATGAGCTCGGCCACCTATGTGTGGATCATGATCGCCGTGGTGGTCTACCTGCTGCGTCGTCATTCATGGCGTGCGCTGGCGATCTGGGTGCCGCTGTTGGGCGTGCTCGCCGTGTGCCTGATTGGTCCGTGCAACGGCTCGACCTACATGCGCTACCTGTATCCGGTTATCGCCTGTATGCCCTTTGCCATCGGCGCCACCGTCACCCGCAGCGACTTCCTCTGGTCCTAACTTGGTGCATTGGGGGTTAGGTTTCTTTGCACCAAAGGGGGCATCATCACGACGCCTTCATTTTGGGGTTTATCTCGCAGGCTAGTAGGTATATCATAACGACGTTTGTTTATATTGCCCGAGCATCTGCGCTGGGCTTTAGGTCGAAACCGATAGGAGACACGTATGTCCGGACACTCTAAGTGGGCCACAACCAAGCATCGTAAGGGCGCGCAGGACGCCAAGCGTTCCGCCCTCTTCTCCAAGCTCAGCCGCAACATCACCGTTGCTGCCCGTCTCGGCGGTGACCCGCTGCCCGAGAACAACGCCAGCCTCGCCGCTGCCGTTGCCAAGGCCAAGGCTCAGTCCATGCCTAAGGACAAGATCAAGTCCGCTATCGACAAGGCTTTTGGTTCGGGCGCCGATGCCGCCGTCTACGAGAACATCGTGTACGAGGGCTACGGTCCCGCCGGTGTCGCCGTCTACGTCGACTGCCTGACCGACAACCGCAACCGTACCGCCGCTGATGTCCGTTCCGCCTTCTCCCACGCTGGTGGTAACCTGGGTACCTCCGGCTCCGTCGCCTTCCAGTTTGAGCGCAAGGGCCAGATCGTCGTCGCCAAGGAGATCCTGGACGAGAACGCCAAGAAGGAGACCATGATCGCCAACGGTGCTGCCGGTGACGAGGATGAGTTCATGATGGCCATCGCCGAGGCTGGTGGCGAAGACTACGAGGACGCCGGCGAGGAGTGGATCGTCTGGACTACTGCCAACGAGGTCATGGCTGTCTCCAAGGCGCTCGAGGAGCAGGGCGTCCAGGTCAAGGGCTCCGAGACCACCATGGTCCCGACCACCCCGACCGAGGTCTCCGGCGCCGACGCCAAGAAGGTTCAGCGCCTCATCGACCGTCTCGAGGAGCTCGACGACGTCCAGGACGTCTACAGCACCATGGACATGACCGACGAGGTCATCGCTGCCCTCGAGGAGGAGTAGCGCCCGCACGGGTTAAGCCGTGCATATCTGGGCATAATGAAGCGAGCATGCAAGCCTCGTGGAATAGATGAGCCGGATCCGCGTGCGTAGAGCACCGGACCCGGCTCTTTTATAATGATGCGAACCGTTTTGCATTTCGAGAGCCGAGATTTGAAGGGAGCGCCACGTGCGCGTACTCAAACGAGCCCTAGCGATCGTGTATCTTGCCGCCGCCATCGTGGCGCTGGGTACGCTTGTCTGCCAGTTTTGGGGGCCGTATACGTATCGCTTTATGCTGCTGATGCGCGACCCCATGCCACGCATCGTCGTGACGGTGTGTGCCGGCGTCGTGGCGCTTGGCGTACTGCTGAGCTTTTTCCGCCTGATGTTCGCCCGTCGCGAGCCGTCCTGCGTGCATCCGGCGGGGGAGCGCAATATCGAGGTTACCCTTGCGGCGCTTTCTTCGTGCGCCAGGGCTGCTGCCGAGCGCGACGACCGCGTGATGGTCGAGCATGTCGAGGCCCGCGTCCAAGGCCCCGACGATTCGCACGTCCGATTTAAGGTCGAGGCTATCGCGCTTGACGATAAGGACGTGGCATCTCTGGCTACCGCTATGCAGCAGCGTATCGAGGAGGCCTGCGATACCATGCTCGGCACACCGGGCACGACTGCACGCGTCCGTTTTTTGCCGTCCAAGACTACCGTCCAGACCGTGGAGGTTTCCGGTGAGTGATACCAATCAAGATAAGACCGCTCGTACGCCGCGCCTGACGATTGACCAGAGCGCCACACCGGCGAGCGAACCTGTTGATTCCAATGCAGAGGCAACCGAGTTGCAAGATGCGGCAGCCGCGGATTTTGACGAGGCTATGGGTCTCATCAAAGGTACGGGCGCTGCTATCTGGAGCTACGCCGTGCGTCATCCCAACACCACGCTCGGCGCCGTCGCCGGCTTTATCCTCGCCGTGTTGGTGCTCACGTTGGGCCTGTGGGACACGCTCGTCATTGCATTCTTCGTGCTGATCGGCGCTGTGATCGGCCAAATTCGCGACGGCGAGAACGGGATCGTCAACTTCTTCGGCCGTCTGTTTAGCGGCCGCTAATATGTATTCGACTGTCGCATCCGCGGC
>CAUBMI010000152.1 GCA_958436995.1 uncultured Collinsella sp. | reverse complement strand
GAGCCGTATGATTCGAGCTTTGTGCACCTGCGCGAGCTTTCGATGGAGCAGGTTTCGGCCGCTATCGAGCGCATGTCCGCGCTGGATGTTGCGGGCATTGCCGCTCTGCCGGGCGTGCAACCTAAGCGCGCAGGCGTGATCTTGGCAGGTGCCGTGGTAATTCGCGAGCTCATGCGAGCCGGCGGCTACGACATGCTCACCGTAAGCGAGAACAGCCTCCTCGCCGGCATGGCCGCCACCATCAACGAGGTTCTCGACGGCGCGACCCCCACCATCGCCTGGACCCCGAGCCTGAGCACCCTTTAAAAGTAGTCAAAAAGCTCTGTCCCAAATGAGCTGCTCTGCAGTTGACGGCACCTAAAAGAAACGAGCCCGCATCCCTTGGGGACACGGGCTCGTAGACAATACGTGGTAGGGGCGGTGGGACGTCTGCGCATTTGCTGCGCAAATGCGCACCGGCTTCGGCCGCCTGTCGGCGCCCTCGCCGGCTCGCTACGGACGCTGCGCGTCCGCTTGACGCTCGCCCCCTCGCGGGTTCGAGCCCCACCGGCGTCCAAAAGAAACGAGCCCGCATCTCAAAGGGACACGGGCCCGTAAAAGCCATATGGTAGGGGCGGTGGGACTCGAACCCACAATCCTTGCGGCGAGAGATTTTAAGTCTCCTGCGTATGCCAATTCCGCCACGCCCCCGTGAGACTAGAAGTCTAGCACAAGCCGTCCGTTACGCGTTGACGGCCATCGAGTGCTGGCCTGACTTTTCCAAGTACTCGGCAAACTTGGCTTCGTCGCCCTTGTTCTGGTACTGCAGGGCCAGCAGGTACTCCAAGCGGCAGCGCTTGACCGGGTCGTCGCCGACATCCTCGAGCATGCGCTCCAGCTCGGGAATGTCGTTGTGACGCTTGAGGATCATCGTGTCGTACATCAGCTGGCACTCGTGCGCGACCGCCTCGGCCTGACCGCCCTCAAAGCCCTTGATTTCGTGCAGCAGCTCCTTGGACTTTTTGCGGTCCTCCTGGCCAACGTAGTAGTTAAAGGCCTTGATCACCAGGTCGACGCGCTGCATCTTGGGCAGGTTGAGTCCCAGCAGCAGGTCGAACATCTCGCCGGCGCGCTCGTGGTCCTCGCGCAGCAGATAGGAGTTCAGACGCAGGTAGTCGCGGTTGTAGCGCGGGTACAGCATGCTGGTGAGTTTGCCGTCGAGCAAACGATCGAACTCGGCCCACTGTTTGGCGGCCATCAACTGTTGCAGGCGTTTAAACGTAGTGCGTTTTTTGACGCTAAAGAACACCGACACGGCGATACAGATGATAACGACGGCGGTCCAGAGTGTGCGGGAATCGGGCATGTTAGGATCCTTAGTCGCTCATAAAGCGAGCGGTATGACAACACGTACTAGATGTATTATACGCAGCGCACAAGCAAACTGGCATAAAAGCTCATCGAGGCTGAGTGCCATCGCTCGCTGCGGTACACTTACCTAAAGTAAACCATGAAGGGAGACATTACCTATGAAGAAGATCGTTTTGGCTTGCGGTGCTGGCGCTGCTACTTCCACGCTCGTTGCCCAGAAGGTCGCTACCATGCTCGACGCCAACGGTTATGCCGGCAAGTATGAGATCGTGCAGTGCGCCATCTCTGAGGCCAAGGACGCTTGCGACGAGGGCGCCGACCTGCTGATCGCCACCACCGTTGCCCCCGAGGGCCTCACCTGCCCGTACGTGAGCGGCGTGCCCTTCATGACCGGCATGAACCGCGTCGCTGCCGAGAAGGCCGTCCTCGACGTCATGGCTCAGTAGGCGCTGACTGTATGAGTGAGCAGAACGCCAATCCGGTCGAGCTCTTTGGCATGCGCGTTGCCCATGTGGGCATTAACGCCACCGACCCGGCAGATGCCCTGGAGATCGCGGAGCTGTTCTCGACGATGATGGGCCTGCCCGTTATCGAGACCCCGGTTTCGTACTTTAACGATTCGCTGATCGAGGTCATGAAGCAGAACGGTCGTGGCACCAAGGGCCACATCGGCTTTGCCGTCAACGACATCGATGCGGCCGAGAAGTGGTTTGCCGAGCGCGGGCTCGAGGTCAACGAGGAGTCGCGCGTGCTGCTGCCCGACGGCGGCACCAAGCTCGTGTACTTTAAGCGCGAGTTCGCCGGCTTCGCCGTGCACCTGTGCCGCGAGTAGCGCACAGGCTGCTATAGCTAACGAAAAATGGGGTAAGGCCACGTGGCCTTACCCCATTTTTAATGCCGAGAGGGTGACTGACGGGCTGCCGTAAAACGAAGGTGAATGCTTTTCCGCGAAGTGAACGAGTGAAATCGGACCCCTGGAGCATCGACACTTTGGAGGCACCGTTTCCTGCGGTTTCGTAAGGTTTTTCCTGCGGTTTTGGCGTCAAAAAGTGTGGATGCTTCGGGGGTCCAAAATAGGTCGTTCACTTCGCGGAAAAGCATTCACCTTCGATTCGTGAGAGACGCCCCTACCGCGGCAGACGAATCGTAAAGCGGCTGCCGACGCCCTCGACTGAGGTCACGCCGATGACACCGCCATGGCTGTCGACGATCCACTTGGCAATGGCAAGCCCCAGACCCG
>CAUBMI010000151.1 GCA_958436995.1 uncultured Collinsella sp. | reverse complement strand
ATTCAAGAATTCAATAAGCAGCGGTGTGAGAGAGCGCCGCATTACACGTAACTAGGAGCGTGGTTACACAATGCAGGAGGCATGGGAAGGCTTCAAGGAAGGCATCTGGACGGGAGAGGTTGACGTCCGAGACTTCATCCAGAAGAACTACACCCCCTACGAGGGCGACGAGTCGTTCCTCGCCGGCCCAACCGAGCGTACCAAGGAGCTGTGGGGCGAGGTTCTCGACCTGCTGCTTAAGGAGCGCGAGCAGGGCGGTGTCCTCGATATGGACACCAAGACCGTTACGGGTATCGTGAGCCACCCCGCTGGCTACATCGATAACGCCCACCGCGAGAAGGAGACCATCGTCGGTCTCCAGACTGACAAGCCGCTCAAGCGCGCGCTGCACGTCAACGGTGGCATCCGCATCGCTTGCCAGGCTGCCAGCCAGCACGGCTATAAGGTCGACGAGAACGTTGTCGAGCGCTACACCTTCGAGCGCAAGACCCACAACGCTGGCGTCTTCGATGTTTACACCCCCGAGATGCGCGCCTGCCGCTCGGCCCACATCATCACCGGTCTGCCCGATGGCTATGGCCGCGGCCGCATCATCGGCGACTACCGTCGTGTTGCCCTGTACGGCGTCGACTACCTGATCAAGGACAAGGAGGCCCAGAAGGCTTCCACCCCGACGGTCATGACCGCCGACAACATCCGCGATCGTGAGGAGCTGCAGGAGCAGATCCGCGCCCTCGGCGAGCTCAAGATGATGGCCGAGACCTATGGTTTCGACATTTCCAACCCTGCTACCAACACGCAGGAGGCCATCCAGTGGATGTACTTCGCCTACCTCGCTTCCGTCAAGGAGCAGAACGGCGCCGCTATGTCCATCGGCCGTACCTCCACGTTCATCGACATCTACGCTGAGCGCGACCTTGCCAACGGTACCTTCACCGAGGAGCAGATCCAGGAGTTCGTGGATCACTTCATCATGAAGCTCCGCATGGTCAAGTTTGCCCGTACCCCCGAGTACCAGGCCCTGTTCACCGGCGATCCGCAGTGGGTCACCGAGTCCATCGGCGGCATGGGTGTTGACGGCCGTACGCTCGTTACCAAGATGAGCTACCGCTACCTGCACACGCTCGAGAACATGGGCACCAGCCCCGAGCCCAACATGACCGTTC
Source organism: uncultured Collinsella sp. (assembly GCA_958436995.1). Taxonomy (GTDB): domain Bacteria; phylum Actinomycetota; class Coriobacteriia; order Coriobacteriales; family Coriobacteriaceae; genus Collinsella. The sequence goes on along the minus strand of CAUBMI010000151.1, from coordinate 1,483 downwards.
TGTGGTCGACCCGTCTGCCCGAGAACTTCAAGAAGTTCTGCGCCAAGACTTCTGTCGCCAGCTCCTCGATCCAGTACGAGAACGACGACCTCATGCGCGTTTACCACGGCGACGACTACGGTATCGCCTGCTGCGTGTCCTCCATGCGCATCGGCAAGGAGATGCAGTTCTTCGGCGCCCGCGCCAACCTGGCCAAGTGCCTGCTCTACGCGCTCAACGGCGGTGTTGACGAGGTCTCCAAGAAGCAGGTCGGCCCCAAGTACCGCGCCGTCGAGGGCGATACGCTCGATTACGACGACGTTGTGGCCAAGTACAACGACATGATGAAGTGGCTCGCTGGCGTGTACGTCAACTCGCTGAACATCATCCACTACATGCACGACAAGTATTGCTACGAGCGCATCCAGATGGCTCTGCACGACAAGCACGTGCATCGCTGGTTTGCTACGGGCATCGCTGGCCTTTCCGTCGTGGCTGACTCCCTGTCCGCCATCAAGTACGCCAAGGTCCACCCCGTCCGCGACGAGAACGGCATCATTGTCGACTTCGAGACCGAGGGCGAGTTCCCCAAGTACGGTAACGACGACGACCGCGTCGACCAGATCGCTCACGACGTTGTGCACCAGTTCATGGAGTACATCCGCATGAACGACACCTACCGCAACTCCGTGCCCACGACCTCGGTTCTGACCATTACCTCCAACGTCGTGTACGGTAAGAAGACCGGCTCCACGCCCGACGGCCGCAAGGCTGGCCAGCCGTTCGCCCCGGGTGCTAACCCCATGCACAAGCGCGATAGCCACGGCGCCATCGCTTCGCTGTCTTCGGTTTCCAAGCTCCCGTTCCGCGATGCTCAGGACGGCATCTCCAACACCTTCTCCATCATCCCGGGTGCGCTCGGCAAGGAGGACCAGGTGTTCTTTGGCGATATCGACCTTGATCAGCTGGGCGAGTAACTATTGTTAGTGCTATACTAACAATAACGATTACTGATTAGCGCGCCGGTTTCGGCCGGCGCCTATCAATCGAAGGAGACACATTATGAAGGTTTCTGAAGTTTCTGAGACTCAGGCCGATAACCTGGTCCACATGCTCGACGCTTACGCCGAGAAGGGTGGCCACCACCTGAACATCAACGTCTTCAACCGTGAGACGCTGCTCGACGCTCAGGCCCACCCCGAGAAGTACCCGCAGCTGACCATCCGCGTTTCCGGCTATGCCGTGAACTTCCACACGCTCACTAAGGAGCAGCAGGACGAGGTCATTTCGCGTACCTTTCACAACAAGTTCTAAAGGGGTTTAACTCCCGCAGGATCGCCAGGGCTGTTTGGGCTACCTCCCAAAACGTCCTCGGACATGCAAGAAGCCCTCGCTGCGCACTTCGTGCGGCGAGGGCTTCTTGCGTCCTGCGGAATATTTTGGGAGGTAGCCCAAACAGCCCCGGCGGGGTCCTGTGTAGTCACCCTTTAGGCGGAACTCTCCT
>CAUBMI010000150.1 GCA_958436995.1 uncultured Collinsella sp. | reverse complement strand
TCCCAAGGTCGACGGTTCGAATCCGCCATGGAGCACCATCGTTTATTAAGCCCGGACCGCTTGGAGGTCTGGGCTTTTTTCATCTTGTGTGCTGTGGTTTTGAAGGGTTCGCAATGGGAAGCAAAAGGCTCGACTGGATCGATATTGCAAAGGGGATCGCAATTATTCTGGTCATTGTGGGGCACACCGTCCCAAATCCCTCTCCCTTGCGGCACGCGATCTTCTCGTTTCACATGCCGGTGTTCTTTATTCTTGCCGGGTATACGTTTAGGCCGAAGCCGTGGCGCGAGCTGCTGAGTGATTCGGTGTCGCGCCTGCTGGTGCCGTATGTGGTTCTTGCACTGGCGTGGCAGGTGCCGACGTTCTTGATGAGCGGCGCTCCTTTGACGAGCGGTACGCTGGTTGCGGGGCTTAAGACGCTTGTGTTTGCCTCGGGCGTTGATGTGCCTGGGCTTGGCGTTACCGCCGTTGGCATGGCATGGTTTTTGGCGGCGCTGTTTACGTCGCGCCTACTGTTTAATGTACTTGTGCGGCTGTTTGATCGCCGCGGGATTGGGGTAGTTTGGCAGGGTGTTGTCTGTGCCGCGATTGCCTTTTGCGGATTGAGCGTGTCTCGCTTAATGGGTGTTTACCTGCCGCTCGATTTGGATCTGAGCTGCTATATTGTGCTGCTGATGTGGGTTGGCTATACGGCGCGCCAAAGGGGGCTGGAGCCGAGCGTGAGCAAGCCCCTGCTGTTTATTGGAGCCGGTGTCGCTTGGCTTGTCCTTGGCGCGCTGAGTGGGCTTGAGCTTTCGAGCCGCCGCGTGGATGGGTTTGTGGTTGCGACAGTTGCCGCTCTTGCCGGCAGCTACTGCGTGTGCTGGGTTTCCATGGCGCTGGAGAAGTTGAAAGACGTGCCGGTTGTGGGATCCTTTGAGCGATCGCTCGTGTTCTGCGGACAGGCCAGTCTTGCCATCTTTGCAATCCACGCGGTCGATTGGTTTATTCCTTGGCAGACGATGCCGCTGCTTATGACACTGCCGGCATCGTGGCTCTTCGCGTCAATCGTGCGCTGTGCCTGCGATATTGGATTGGCATTCGTGATTAAGAAGGCGTAATTAAAAGCGGGGAGGACCAAGTTGTTCTCCCCGCTGTCATTTATTCGGTAGTGTTGCAGGCTTACTTTTCGAGATGCTTTTTCAGCAGCTCCAACGCGTGGGCGTAGCCTTGGAGGCCTTCGCCGGTGATGGTGGCGAAGCAGGCCAAGCGGGCGTAGCTCACCTGGCGGAAGTCCTCGCGCGTCTCTACGGCGCTGATGTGTACCTCGACGGCGGGGATGGCGACGGCCTTGAGGGCGTCGAGGATCGCGACGCTCGTGTGCGTGTAGGCCGCCGGGTTGATGACGATGCCGTCGACCTTGCCGTAGGCTTCCTGGATCTTGTCGACGATGCTGCCCTCGTGGTTGGACTGGAAGACCTCGACCTCGTCGAAGCCCTGTGCGGCGCCCACTTCCTGGCAGATCTGCACTAAGCGGTCGTAGTTGTCGCTACCATAGATGCCCGGCTCGCGAATGCCGAGCATGTTGAGGTTGGGGCCGTTGATGACGAGTGCTTTCATGGTTGCTTCCTTTGCGGTTGGAAAGCCACCACAAAGGTGCCTGTCCCCTTTGTGGTGGCTTAGGTTAGAGAGCGGGTGGGAGGGTCTCGAGGAGGGCTTGGGCGGTGTTGGCAGCGCAGTCGCGTGAGCCGATGATGTAGTCGGCCCACGCGCGATAGCGCGGCATGCGCTGTTCGGCCAGCTTATCGATGCCGTCGCGGGCGGTGATGGGGCGGCCCTTGTGGGCGAGCTCCTCGAGCTTGCGGTTGAGCATCACGATCTGGCTGTTTTGGTGCAGCAGCGGGTAATTCTCGTCGCGTGTGACCACGCCGCCGCCGGTGGAGAGCACCAGGCCGCTGCGCTTGGAGATGCCGGCCAGCGCCGCCGTCTCCTGCTTGCGGAAGGCCGCCTCGCCGCGCTCGACGATATAGTCGGCACAGGGCATACCCAGGCGCTCCTCGAGGGCGCGATCGAGGTCGATGTGCTCTCGCCCCGTGCGCAGGGCAATCTGCTCGCCTACGCGGGTCTTGCCCGAACCCGGCATGCCGATCAGCGCGATGTTCTGTTCGCGGCGGGACAGGCGCTCCGTTACGTCCAGGATGCGCTCGCGCGGGGTGACCTGGCCGGTATAGCGCTCGACGGCTTGCGCTGCCTGGGCCACGAGCATCAGCAGGCCGCCGATGCAGGGGATGCCGCGGCGCTCGGCCTCGAGCATCAGGCCCGTGCGGGCGGGGTTGTAGACAATGTCGATAACGCCTTCGAGCGCATCGAGCCCTTCGAGCGTGCAAGGCGCGTCGGGGCAATGGGGGAACATGCCGGCGGGCGTGCAGTTGACGAGTAGGGCGGCGTCGGGCTGCTGCGCGATGTTGCCGTAGTTGACCTCGCTCGTGCGGCCCACCGGCACGACGATGGCGCCCAGGTCGCCGAGCACCATGCTGGCAGTGGTGCCGGCGCCACCGGTGGCACCGAGCACGAGGGCCTTCTTGCCGGCGACCTCAACGCCCAGCTCCTCGACTAGGCACTGAAAGCCGAAGTAGTCGGTGTTGTCGCCGCGCAAGCGGCCGTCGGGCAGGCGCGTGAT
>CAUBMI010000149.1 GCA_958436995.1 uncultured Collinsella sp. | reverse complement strand
CTCTACGAACTCGACCTAACAGCCTAGCCCAAGCAGCCACACCTAGTCATTTAAGAACGTCCCCAATGACTGATCCCCAACAACTAGTCATTTAAGTCTGTCCCCAATGAGTGGCCTAGGGGGTTTGTAGATAGCCCTGGTCAAAAAACATCAAATATGAGTACTGTTACCTTTTTAGTAGCAGCGATTTGGGACATTTTTGACGCTTGTAGGCATGACGACCAGCTGCATGAGCTGACGTAGCTCCCCAAATGTTCAATAAAATGGGCTCCTAACGAGAAGTACTCTCATTAGGAGCCCATTATTATGTGCAAACATATGTGACCAACGCAGCAACAGTACTCATATTTGGCATTTTTTGTCCACTGCCCCTTGCGCGAAGGTCCTCAGCGGAAAGTTTGACCCGTTTCGATGCACAAAAATGGGATGAATCTTCCCTGGCAACCGCCCAGAAAGATCCACCCCAAAGCAAGCGCTCGCTAGAACGTTCCGCCGCCGCCTCCGCCGACGCCGCCACCGCCGCCACCGGAAAAGCCGCCACCGCTGCCGCCGCTCGAGCTATCGGAACTCGAAGCCAGCTCGCGGATGGTCTCGTGGTACACATCGTTGAACGAATCGAGCGGGGACTCGTTGCCGTAGTGATGGTAATACCACCAGTAGCAGGGGTAGTTGTCGTAGAAATCGTCACTGTTGCGCAGGTCCGCAGGCACGGCTTCGGCCAGCTGTCGCAGCACTTCTTTCGAAACGCCCAGGGCAACGCCCATCACCAGAAACTTGTTCCACAAGATCAGGTCGCTGGGGACGGCCTCCTTCAGACGCGTAAAGTCCTCGAGCCAATGCTTGAGCGCCTTGCAGCGAGCCGCCACCTCGGCGCCCTCCGGCGTGTAACGGCGGAAGGTGCAGCTCAGGACAAAGCCCACGATCGTGACGGGGATCGAGATCATAGCGGCGCCGACATTGGCGTCCGCAAAGTCGGTATAGAACAGAGAGCCCAAAATGCCAAAGACAATGATGATGCCGAGAACCAGGCCGGCCACCATCGCGATAGTGCCATCCGATGCGATAAACTCGCACTCCTCCAGCTTGCCCTTAACCGTGCTCTGATAGTCCTCGAGCTTGTCGCCAACAGATTCAGTACGCTCGCTGGCATACTCCTCCAGCTCGCTAAACGTGCGCGAACGGACGCCGTCTTTATCGGGCTTAACGCCAGCGAAGAAGACCTTGAGCACGTCGCGATCGATGCCGTCCTTCTTGGCAGCCTTCCAGGCCTCGTCGGTCACTGTGATGCGATACGTCTGCTCCTCTTTTTCGCGACGGAGCAGACCCTTCTTCTTGGTCTCGGTCGCTTCTTCCAGCTTGATCACGCGGTCGTCGGTCAGCTTCATCAGCGTGGCGATATATGCCTGATCGGGCACGTCGTTCCAGCTCATAAGAGTTGCAAGCACCGCGGGATGATCGGCGGAGGGCACATCGCGGAAGTACTCGTCCTGGAAGAGCGGCTTGGGCTTGGGCCTGCGCAGCTTGAGCATCACGATTACACCGGTATAGGCAACCGCCACAACAACACACACCACGGCAATCGCGCTGGCAACCGCACGCGCGTGCTCACGGCGGGCGTTAGCTTCGTCGGCCCATTCCTTCTCTTCGCTCAGGATCGTTGACATGCGCTCTTCGCCCGAAGCGGCAAGCTGCGGCACCCAGTCGCTAGGGAAGGCGATGCGTGCCTCGGCGAATTCGCCCTGGTGCACGCAGGGAATGGTATAGGTGACCATGGGCTCGTCCGCATCGAGCGACACGTCGCCCGTCAGCGGGCCGTGGCCCCATGCGCGGAAGTTATCGCCCTTGACGGCAGCCGTCCCGGCAGCGGCATTTGCAAAGTAGACTTCCATCTCGACGTCATCGGAGTCCGCCGACCAGCCGTCGCCGACGAATTTCCAGTAGAGCTCGGCGGTATCGGCCCAGTTCATAACCGCACCGGTCATGGAATAACTCACGTAGTAGATTGCGCTGTCGCCGCTCTCGTGAGGGCTGAACACCTTAATCTTTACGCCGTCGTCGGACTGTTCCACCGTGTAAACGCCGTCGTCGCCTTTATTTGCGCTGTCGACCTTGTTAAACGCAGTGTCGTCTTCCTCGACGCTCAGCACATTGACGACCACCGAGCCGCCTTGCTGGTTAGAGCCTGTATTGATATCCCAATACACGCCGTTAATGTCATCGTCGAAATCGAACTGGCGTCCCTCGACAACGGTCAGCGAGCCATCGGCCTCAACCGTGGCACCGATATAGGTTTGGCTCATGGAGTAGCCGTCGGCGTGCGCGACGGCAGGCAGCAGCAACAACGCAAGCGCGACGAGTGCGCAGACGGAAGCGAACCGCGCAAACAGGCGGCGCTGCCGACAGGGCTGGGCAACGGGGGCGTTCATAGGCACATCCTTTGTCTGTGGTACCAGTAGCGTCATTGTCCCACGTTTGCGGGTTCATGTGACGAACATCTAGGTCAGCGGAGCGTCAAAACGGGACAAAAGTCACGCCCGCCGCCGGCACCTGGTGACGTTCCCTATCTGCCGGTAATCTGGAACACTCCTTGGCATAGCCCGCTCCGGCAATAGATACCACTTCATAGCTCCATCACAGGTGTAGCGGCTTTGTGTGGGCGCGGCATTCGCTGATTGAGCCGCCAGTTGAGGGGCATAAAGCAGTTGAGCGAAAACGGTTTGCCCCTTTGCCGTCCGCT
>CAUBMI010000148.1 GCA_958436995.1 uncultured Collinsella sp. | reverse complement strand
GATATACTGCTGGGCAGACGAAAGGAGCGCCGACGATGCTTAATGGGTGCGCATATATATTGACGGTCGACGTGGGCAACACGTTCATTCGCTTTGGCCTGTTTGCCGAGGATTCGGCCGCGGCGCAGGAATGTCCGCTTGCGACATGCGAGATCACGACGCCGTCGAGCATTACGGCCGACGAAGCGCGCATGCGACTTGTGCAGGTCATGGGCGCGCTCGCCGCCGATGCAGGTGCGCCCGGGGTGCTTGCACCCGCCGCGGCCGTGCTGAGCTGTGTAGTCCCGGCGCTCGAGCGCCCGTGGAAGGCGGCACTATCCCGCACCTGCACGGGGCACGTGCTCACCGTGGGGCCGGGACTTAAGACCGGCATACCCGTGCACTACGACGATCCGGCCGAGATCGGCCCCGACCGCATCGCCGATGCCGTGGCGGCCCGCGCCGTCTACGGCTCGCCGTGCATCGTGATTGACCTGGGCACGACGACCAATATCGAGGTCATCGACGCGCACGGTACCTTTGTGGGCGGCGTTATCGCGCCAGGCCTGGCCCTCGGCGCCCGTTCGCTTTCGGCGGCAGCAGCGCGCCTACCCCAGGTTGAGCCCTCGGCGCCAACGCACGTCATCGGACGCAACACGCGCGAGGCCATGCGCTCGGGTGTGGTTTTGGGCGAGGTAGCCCGCATCGACGGAATGCTCGACATGGTGCTTGCCGAGATGCGCGCGACCAAGGCCGCGGGGGAGGGCGATGTGCCCATCGTCATTACCGGCGACGATGCCGAGGCACTTGCGGCGCTGGTCGGCCATAGCCTGACGGTAGACGACGCGCTGACGTTGCGGGGTCTCGCCGAGCTCTACCGCATCAACCAAAAGCCCCGCCGCGCGTAGGGCGAGGGGCTGGTGGGATAAGCGCCCCTACCTTTCACCTGCTACAATGGGCCAAACTATTGCGATTGCGGAGGTGTCTGCCATGTCGGACGATCTTCATCAAACCGCGTCGGGCAAGCGCCGCGACGTTATTAGCTGGGACGAGTTCTTTATGAGCGTGGCCATCGCCGCGCAGCGCCGCAGCAAGGACCCCAACACGCAGGTGGGAGCGTGCATCGCCAGCACCAACCACCGCATCCTTTCGGTGGGTTACAACGGCACGCCCTCGGCGCTCAACGACGACTTTTTCCCGTGGGGTACGAGCGATGACCCGCTGCAGGACAAGCACAACTACGTGGTCCATGCCGAGGCCAACGCCGTGCTCAACTACCGTGGCTCGCTCAAGGACCTCGAGGGTTCCACGGTTTACGTCACGCTGTTCCCGTGCCACGACTGCGCCAAGATCCTGGCGCAGGTGGGCGTGGGCGAGGTCGTCTACCTGGACAATAAGTATGCCGACACCGATGACGGCCGTATCAGCCGCCGCATTCTCGACTCCTGCGGCATCAGCTACCGCCAGGTCATCGTCGATGTCCAGATTGGTACCGGGGGACAGGCTCGGCAGTAGCGCGTGCCAACGCCAGCTGGCGGCAAAACAGCCAAAAGAGCCCCGTCCCAAATTGACTGCTCGTGAAAGTCGTATCCGCACGCATGGCTGGCGCCTAAGCGGGTACATGGCTGTAGTAACATAGCCCCTGTCCGCGGGCGTGCCCGCGTTATTGTGAGAAAGGAGCCCCTGTGGCTGTTAACGAAGAGCTGCTTAAGAAGGTTCTTGAAGAGATTCGCCCCAACCTGCAGGCCGATGGCGGCGATATGGAGTATGTGGGCGTCGACGACGAGGGTGTTGTCAAGCTGGAGCTGCAGGGCGCCTGCGCCGGCTGCCCCATGAGCTCGCTAACCCTTTCCATGGGTATCGAGCGCATCCTGAAGGAGCATGTGCCCGGCGTTACCCGCGTTGAGCAGGTCAATGCTTCCGGCGAGGCCGAGGACCTGTACGACGAGTACGCGCCGTTCTAAGATGCGAAAGCTGCGGACGGTACGCTCCGCATAGACGTTACGTCCAAATATGCGGCTGCGAGCGTAAGGCCCGCGGCTGCATTTGTATGTAGGGAGCAGGGGATCGATATGCTCAACGACCTCTACCATATGCTTGATCCCGTCGCGATCTCGGCGGGCCCCATCACCATCTACTGGTACGGCCTGGCCTATGTGGTCGGCGCCCTGCTTACGGCAGTCGTTATGTATCGCACGCAGCGCCGCTGGGGCTTCGACATTACGATTGATGACCTGACGAGCGTCGTGGTCGGCGCGGTCTTTGGCCTCATCATCGGCGCGCGCCTGTTTTACGTCGTCTTTTACGGCGATGGCTACTATTGGACCCACCCGCTCGAAATCTTTGCCACCAACGAGGGAGGCATGAGCTTCCACGGCGGCCTGGTGGGCGGCATCTTGGGCGGCATCATCGTGTGCCGCATGTACAAGCTCGACGCCTGGACCATCGCCGACCTTGCTGTGATCGGTGCTCCGCTGGCGCTGTGCCTGGGACGTTGTGCCAATTTCGTCAACGGCGAGCTGTGGGGCAAGCCGACCGATCTGCCCTGGGGTGTGGTCTTTGGCGGGACTGCGGGCGATATGCCGCGTCACCCCTCCCAACTCTACGAGGCATTTCTTGAGGGCATTGTGCTCTTCTGCATCCTGCAGGCGCTCAGCCGCAAAAAGCCGCTGCTGCCCCAGGGCACGTTTATGGGCGTGTTTGTGATGGGTTACGGCATCGTCCGCTTCCTCGTCGAGTTCGTGCGCGTGCCCGATGCCCAGCTGGG
>CAUBMI010000147.1 GCA_958436995.1 uncultured Collinsella sp. | reverse complement strand
ATGAGCGCCAGCGCCACGACGGGAGCATTGTAGAAATGCTCCTCCATCCAGTCGTTGAGCGGCAGGCCGATCGCCGCCGCAGGAATGCAACCGAGCACAATCTTGCCCCACAGCACCCAGGTGTCGCGACGGCCCTCCTTGCCCTTGCTAGGCGAGAACGGGTTGAGCTCGTGGAAAAACAGCACGCAGACGGCCAGAATGGCGCCGAGCTGAATCACGACCAGGAACATATTCCAGAACGTCTCGCTCACGTTCATCTTGACGAACTCGTCCACCAAGATCATGTGGCCCGTCGACGAAACGGGCAGCCATTCGGTGATGCCCTCGACCAGGCCCATGAAGGCAGATTTTAGAAGCTCGATAATATCCAAAGGGACCCCCTCGTTAGACACCCGCCGGTAGATGTTCTGCGGACGATGCGGGCGATGTCCCATTATCAACCGTTGGCGGTGCGACCGCGCCTACCCTTACCAAAAAACTCGCCCGTTCACAGAATTGCGAGCAGTTAAACCGAAATCCTTGGGTATAACTGCAACAAGATAAAGTGTCCGGCGGTCAACGCACCCGCGCCCGCCCGACGCACGAGCCCCGCGCCCGTGCGATAGACCAAGGAGGAAACCATGAACGAGGGCTACACCAAGGTATTTGTTTCACTCGACGGTACTGAGCAGCAGGATTTTGTGCTCGCACGCGCCATCAAAGTCGCCGCGAACAACGGCGCTAAGCTGATCATCGGCCACGTCATCGATTCCACGGCACTCGAGAGCGCCGGCTCCTATCCGGTCGACCTGGTCAACGGCCTAGAGGAGGCATTTAAGAACTCCATCGCCAAGCAGCTCGAAGAGGCCAAGGCCAATCCCGACATTCCCGAGGTCGAGGTCATGATTCGCGCCGGCCGCATTCGCGAGACGCTCAAGGACGAGATGCTCGACGTGGTCAAGCCCGACCTGGTGCTCTGCGGCGCCCGCGGCCTGTCCTCGATCAAGTATGCGCTACTGGGTTCAATTTCGACGTTCCTGCTGCGCAATACGGACTGCGACATTTTGGTTGTGAAGTAGCGTTGCTCCCACCGGCCGCGGGGCCTGCGGGGTTTCCACGGGCACGTCCTCGCCGCGTTGCGGCTGCGGGATGTGCCCTTAGGAAACCCCTCCCGGCCCCGCGGCCTTCGCAGCCTTACTTCAGCGAGTTGGCTGATGGAAAAATGGCGTGCCGCCCTGGTTGGGGCGGCACGTTTTGTTTGGGCGGACGTCTGCCGCGTGCGTTACTCGAAATATTGAAACTTATTCGTTGAAAACGCGAATGTTACGACGAAGCCTTCGCCGGAGTTGGATGCCGCGGTGACGTCGATGCCCATCTTGGAGCACAGGCGCGCCACCAGGTAGAGGCCGATGCCCGTTGCGCGCTTGGTGGTACGACCGTTATCGCCGGTAAAGCCCTTCTCGAACACGCGCGGCAGGTCTGCCGCGCACACGCCGCAGCCGTTGTCGGCAACGGTGAGCTCGATGCGTTCGCTCGCCAGGCCCTCGTCCAACAACGCGCCCGAAAACACGATCTTCGCGCCGTCCTCGCGCGCATATTTAATGCTGTTCTGAATGAGCTGGCCCAGGATAAATTCGAGCCATTTTTCGTCGGTAAAGACCTCGAAGTCAAGGTTCTCGCACACCGGAGCCACATGCGCCGCAATGAGCTCGCGCGCGTTGGCTTTAATCGCACCCGTCACCAAGGTCTTAAGATCCCAGCGGCGAATCAGGTAATCGCGCTCCACGACTTCCGAGCGCGCATAGTACAGCGCCTGATCGATATAGCGCTCCACGCGGGCCAGCTCGCGACCCAGGTCATCCACGCGCGAGAGGTCACCTTCGCTGCCGTCCAGGTTTTCCAAAATCAGATGAGCTGCCGCCAGGGGCAGCTTGGCCTCGTGGACCCAGCTCTCGATATAGTCGCGATAGTCATCGGTCTGACGTCGGCCTTCGGCAACCTCGTCGCAGGCAGCCTTGCCCACCCAGCGCAAGACCTCGTACTCGAGCTCGCCCTCGGCATAGGTCGGGCATTGCACCATCTCCTGCACCCATGCGGGACTCTCGAGCTCCTCTGCCGCGCGCTCCAACTGACGCAGAAAACGGCGACGGCGAGCGTACTCGATCACGATACCGAACATACCGAAGATAAAGGACACGCCAACCGCCACGACCACGATAGAAACGGGTGCGCCGGCGACCGTCAGCACAAAGCAGCTCAGCAGCACGCCGCACGTCCACACGGCGACGGGAAGCAGCGCATCTTTAAAAAACTTGGCAAACGACATGACCGGCACCTAGACTGAATAGCCCTGGCCGCGATGCGTGGTCAAATACCCCTTGATGCCGATTTTCTCGAGCGTGGTGCGCAGGCGGTTGATGTTGACGGTGAGCGTGTTGTCGTCCACGAAGGCGTCGGAGTCCCACAGGTCCTGCATGATGGCCGAGCGCGAGACGATCTTGCCCGCGCGGCTCAGGAGCAGCGAGAGAATGCGCAGCTCATTTTTGGTGAGCTCGGTGCTGTCGCCGGTCGCCGTGTTGGTGACCATAGAGCGGGCGAGGTCGAGCTCCAGCCCCTTGTGGACGAGCGTGCTGCGCTCGCCTGACGCCGCGGTGCGACGCAGCAGTGCGTTGATGCGCGCCACGAGCACGCGCGCGCTATAGGGCTTGGGAACAAAGTCGTCCGCGCCGAGCGTCATGGCCATGACCTCGTCGATCTCGGTCGTGCGCG
>CAUBMI010000146.1 GCA_958436995.1 uncultured Collinsella sp. | reverse complement strand
GCAAGTCGTCGATTATGAACAAGCTCTTTGGCCGCAAGAACCTGGTCAAGGTTTCCAGTACGCCGGGCAAGACGAGCAACATCAACTTCTTTGAGGCCGACGACGTGCATTTCGTGGACCTGCCGGGTTACGGCTTCGCCCGTCGCTCCAAGGCCGAGCGCGACCGTTGGGCCGAGCTCATCGGTGACTTCTTCGACTCCGAGCGCAGCTTTAACCTGGTTGTGTCGCTGGTGGACATTCGCCACGATCCCAGCAAGCTCGACCACGACATGATCGACTACCTACAGGGCAACGAATTCAACTTTATCGTCTGTCTCACCAAGGCCGACAAACTCAGCCGTACCCAGCAGGCCCGCCAGGCAGCAGCCATCAAAAAGCAGCTCAACGTCCCGGCCGAAAACGTAATCATCACAAGCTCCCAGACTGGCACCGGTATCGATGAACTCAAGCGCCGCATCGCCGAGGCCTGCCTCTAGTAAGGGTCCCATCCCAGTAAGGGCCCCTACCAATAAAAAGCCAAACCATCAGCCCGGCGCCCCTTCAAAGCGTGGGTTCCTATAGACATCGTCGACCACGTTGCTTTAGGGCCGCCCAAGGGTATCCCCTTAAAAACATTCCGCAGCACGAGGCCCGCTTATCCGCAGCTCCGAAGGAGCAGGATAAGCGGGCCTCAAGTGCGAGGACGTTTTTAAGGGGATACCCTTGGGCGGCCCGAAGGGATTAACTAGCGATGTCTACAGGTACTCGATTTGAGCGCCCTCGGTGTCGCACGTGAGGATATGCGTATCGCACTTGGGGAACTGCTCGCGCAGCTTGACCTGCAGGAACTTCGCCACGATGGTATCGTCGGTTACGGCCATGAGGGTCGAGCCGGAGCCACTGATCCAGATGGTCTTGGCGCCGCCGTTAAGGCAGGTGTCGCGCACAGCGTTGTAGTCGGGAATCAGACGGCGACGATAGGGTTCCTGGATACGGTCGTCATTGGCGGCGGCAATCAGGTCCAGATCGCCGGTCTCGAGACCGCGCGTCATGCCGGCGATGCGGCCCATCTGCCATACGGCGGTGGAAAGCGGAATCTCCTGCGGCACGACCTTGCGCGCCTCACTCGTGTGTACCTCGTAGGGCGGAATCACGGTAATAAAACGCAGGCGATCGCTCACTTCGTAGCGCAGGCACTGGGGGAGCGAATCGGTCGGTGTAAAAGAGCAGACTGCGCCGCCCAGGATGGCGGGGGCGACGTTGTCGGGATGTCCCTCGACCTCGGTGGCGATGCGGACGAGCTCGGCGCGGTCGACGGTGTGGCCCGTCAGCGCGGCGGCGGCCATAATGCCAGCGACAACGCAGGTGGAGCTGGAACCCAGGCCACGAGCGACGGGAACGTCAGTCTGAATGTCGATGGCGACGGGGAATGCCGGCTCGCCCCATGCGGCCAGCGCATCCACAAAGCTTACGTAGACTAGGTTGTTCTCGTTTTGGAACTCCTCGGGGCAGCCCGTGATGGTGAGCTTGTCGGTACGCTCGAAGGTGAAGTGCGAGTAGAGGCTGACGGCCATGCCGAGGGTGTCGTAGCCGATGCCTAGGTTGGCGCTGGTTGCTGGGACGGTGATTTTGATCATGTGGGTCCTCCTGGGCGGGTCTGGCCGTTTAGTTCGCTGCTCGGGCAGTCCTGGCTCGCTCGGAAAGCACATTAAGTGCTTTCCGGCTCGTGCGGAACTCGCGACGAACTAAACAGGCAGACCCGCATGTCAGCTCGTCATCATCCCGGTGGGTTTCTGATAAAAGAAGGTGCGCCGGCTTTCGCCGGCGCCTTATAAGGGGTTTTAGTTGGTAGCCATCTTTTTTGCTGCGGACTCGACGTAGCTTGCCATCTCATCGACGTCGCAGACGTCTTCGAAGCGGATGGGTTTGGATTCGAGTTCGGCGAGCTGGGTCGGGGCGACCGTGTTGGTTGCCTGCTCGAGCACGCGCATGGCCTCAAAGTCGTCCTCGGGAACGTTGAGTCCCAGGGCGTCGCAGCAGGCGCGCGGGAACTTGTAGGGGCTGGCGGTCGAAAGCAGCACGCGGGCCTTGGCGCCCTCGGTGGGAGCGACCTGCTCAAAGACGTGATAGCCGCAAGCGGTGTGCGGGTCAATCACGTAGCCGTTCGCATCCCAGCAGCTCTTGATGGCAGTGCGGACCTCGTCCTCGCTGGCCCAACCGCAGCCAAAGACGCTCTGGATCTTGGCCAGCAGCTCGGCGGGAACTTCGTAGCGACCAGTCTGTGCCAGCTGCTCCATAAGGCCGGCAACAAGCTCGCAGTCGCCATCGGACAGGAAGTACAGCATGCGCTCCAGGTTGGAGCTGATGAGGATGTCCATCGACGGCGAGATGGTCGTGTAGAACGGACGGTTGCGGTCGTAGACACCGGTGGTCAGGAAGTCAGCCAGCACGTTGTTCTTGTCGCTCGCGACGATGAGCTTGGCGACGGGCAGGCCCATGCGCTTGGCATAGTAGCCGGCCAGGATATCGCCGAAGTTGCCGGTCGGTACGCAGAACTCCACGGCGTCGCCGGCCTCGATGGCGCCGGCGCGCAGCAGTTGCGCATAGGCGGCAAAGTAGTAGACGACCTGCGGTACCAGACGGCCGACATTGATGGAGTTGGCGCTCGAAAGCACGGTGCCAGCGGCCTCCAGGCGCTCGGCAAGCTCCTTATCGGCAAAGATGCGCTTGACGGCGCTCTGGGCGTCGTCAAAGTTGCCGCGGATGCCGCAGACAGCGACGTTGTCGCCCTCCTGCGTGGACATCTGCAGGTTCTGGACGCGGCTGACCTTGCCCTCGG
>CAUBMI010000145.1 GCA_958436995.1 uncultured Collinsella sp. | reverse complement strand
CGGCGCGCCTGCTTGGCGTGCTCGCGCACTAGGTTGCGGGTGACGCGGTGGTCCAGGAAGATGCCCACATCCAGATAGTCGTCAAAGTTGACGGCAAAGGTGAGCCCGCCCTCTTCGATGAGCGGCAGGCGACGACGCGCGATATTGGCGCGCTCGCCCGAGCCGCCCTTGCCGGCGCCCTGCTTGCCGTACTGCGAGCCGCCGCGCGAACGCATGCGGGCCTTGGCGTGCACATGCTCGGCGGGAACATCTAGGATGCGCGGCGCGATGGCCAGAATGTCGAGCATACGGGCCTGGGCCAGTGCGGGGTCGATGGTCTTGGGCGCGGCGTATTCGGCGATGACGAGCCAACGGCCCGGCGTCTGCGGGCAACCCTCGTACAGATCGATGGCGGCGGAGTAGTCGGGCAGGTCGGCATCGTAGACGCGGTAGCAGCTCACGCCCTCGCGCTTGGCCCACTTGCGGCGCAGGCGTGCGTTCTTGCGCAGGCGGTTGACGAACTGCTCCGACTCGGGGATGAGCACGGGCAGCGGCTTGCCGTCGCCCAGGTCGAGCATGGCGGCAGGCTCGGGCATGGCGGAAGCGGTGGCTTTGTCGTTGACGTCGTTGGCATCCGCAACCTCGGCCTCGGCATCCGCACTGGTCGCAGTCTCAAACGCTGCGGCGGCGTGGTCGAGAGAAGGCCAGACTTCGACGGTCGCCTCCTCGTTGTTGGGCATGACGGCAATCGAGCGCTCGGGCTCGGCGTGGAGCGCGCGGGCCAGCAGTCCGTCGCGGGTGAGCGCGGCGACCGGTGCCGAAGCGAGTTCGGGCGCGCGGCGCAGCTCGCCGACCAGCGTCATGGTGTCATGCATGAGCGAAAGCGGCGTCTCGGTGGTGTCTGCGACCACGGCAACGCCGGCGACAGCACCCGCATGGTCCAGCACGGTGGCGGACTTGGCGGCGCAAAAATCGACAAAGCGCTTGTAGCCGGCACACTTAACCATGCGCTCAGCGGTCTTGCGGGCGGCGGGGTCGATGTCCACGGCCACGATGCGCACCTGGCGCTCGCGCGCTGCCGCCTCGCGCTCGCGTGCCTCGGCGAGCAGCTGCTCCCACAGGGCGGCGTCGTGCAGCTGCCAGCCCTCAAAGCCCCAGTGCTCGCGGGCGGCGCCCGGAGCGCGGTCGGTTAGGATATTCACGGCCTCTAGCAGCAGGCCGCCGCCGGCGCACGAGGCGTCGACCAGCGTGGGCAGGGCTTCGTTCTCGTAATCGTCGGCCGTTAGCTCGCGCTCGCACAGTGCAGTCCAGCCGACCTGCGCCAGCACCAAGGCGGCGTAGTCGGGGCGCAGCACGTGTGAGCCCTCGCCGGCGCGGGTTGCGGCGGGCGGCAGGCGCTTGAACAGCGGGTCGCCCGAAAGGTCCAGGCTTATGCTCGCCCGGCGCTGGCGCAGCGAGAGCAGCAGGTGGACATCGGGATCGGCGGCATCGACATCGGCGCGACGGCCCGTGGTCTCGGCCAGGCGGTCGCACAGTGCATCCTTGGCGCGCAGGGCCGAGAAGCGCGTGTTGCGCAGCTGCTCGGTCACGCCGCGGGCGGTGATGGCAATCGTGGCGCCGGGGCGGACGATGTTTTCCCAGGCAATGTCGTAAACGCCGTCGTACAGCTCGTCGGCGTCTTGCGCCTCAAAGCGCCCGAGTACCACAAACACGCGGCTGGCCAGGCGCGACCACAGGCACGCGCGAAGGCCTTGCTCAAGCTCGCCCTCAAACGTGGCGCGGCCCTTAAGGCGGCGTACATGCGAAAGCCCGAGCCGTTTAAGCTCGTCGGCGAGTGCGGGCTCAAAGCCCTCGGGGCAGCTTGCGTAAAATTCCATGGGTGACCTCTCTGGTTGCGTCGCTCCATTATATGATGGATGCTTCGTTTGCCCTTATCCTCGAAAGGAACCCATATGATTGATGCGTGCCCCGATCCCGCCGTACTCTTTTTTGACGTGGACGGCACGCTGACGTCGTTCGATCCCGACGATATGACCGATAAGGACTTCAATGCAATCCATCCGTCGAAGGCCGTTGTCGATGCATTTGGTCGCCTGCGCAATGCGGGTCACCAGGCATTTATCTGCACGGGTCGCCCCTTGTGGCTGATTGCCGATGGCCTGCGCGCGCTGAACCCGGCGGGTATCGTTGCCATGGCGGGGGCCACGCTCGAGGTCGAGGGCCGCGTGGCACACGAGGACTGCTTTGACGAGGACATTGTTGAGGAGCTCGCGCGTCGCATTACTGTGGCGGGCGGCGAGGCGTTGTTCGAGACGAACGGTGCCACCTATTCACTTGAGCCAGTTGGTGTCGAACAGTCATTTCTGCTAGGCGCCGGCGTGGTGCATGGCACCGATCAGATGCGCGTCGATGGCCGCTTGCGCGTAGGCAAGGTGTGCATTAACGCGTACGACCTGGCTCGCGTAGCCAACGATGACGGCTTTATCGAGCGCGAGTTTGAGCTGTGCAACACCGGTGGTCAGAATCGCGAGCTGAGCCCCAAGGGCATCGACAAGGGCGTGGGCGTGGCGCGAGCGCTGGAATACCTGGGTCGCACCGGCAACGCGCGCACCTTTGGCTTTGGCGATTCCGGCAACGATCTGGGTATGCTCGCCGCCGTCGAGACGGCTGTAGCCATGGGCAACGCCATGCCCGAGGTCAAGGCAGTCGCCGACTACGTGACCGACGATGTCGCACACGATGGCACCGTCACAGCGATGCGCCATTTTGGGTTGATTTAATAAATGGCCGGGTCGCCCGCAGTGGGGGCGACCCGGCCATTTGAGCTATTTTGCAATATAGA
>CAUBMI010000144.1 GCA_958436995.1 uncultured Collinsella sp. | reverse complement strand
AGCACTTAATGTGCTTTCCGTCTTGCGCAGGACTGTAGAGCAGCAAACTTAACCCCCGCCCCCAGCCCCGGAGACCCTCCCGGAGGGACCGAAAAATTTTTTCAAAAAAGTTGTTGCGCGCCGGACAGACTTCTGTGTATACTAATCCCCGCAGCGCACGCGAGCGGAAACAAACGCGAACGTCTGCCTGGGGAGTTAGCTCAGTTTGGTTAGAGCGCCGGCCTGTCACGTCGGAGGTCGCGGGTTCGAGCCCCGTACTTCCCGCCAACGCAATTAAAGCCATGTCTTCGGACGTGGCTTTTTGCGTTTGATGCACTTTGTTTCGATAGAACGATCGCCCTGGCGCATCTTCGCCCAGAATCCCCGCGCCTTCGGGAACGCAAGTAAAATCTAATAAGTATATTTGTCTGAACAACAGCTTTGTTGCGCAACACCTGTTCAACGAGACAGGGGGTTAGGCTATACTAAATTGCACTGTAGGCCGCATCTGATGCATTTCGCTCCGAGCGCGGCGTTCAGTGGATATCCGATTTACCATTTGGATGTCCTAGCGGTCATTTAGCGTCTCGACACAAGCTCGGCCCCGGAGCTCGTTCGAGCTGTTCGTATTCCTTGAAAGGGGAAAAATGGACATATCGAGGAAGACTGATTACGCCCTTCGTATGTTGGCGATGCTTGCCGAGGATCCGGAGCGTTTGCTTTCTGTTCGCACCGCTGCCGAAGAGGTCAATGTTCCGTATTCGTTTGCCCGCTCGATTCAGCACGGTTTGGTCCAGGCCGGTATTGTGGAGAGCCTGCGTGGCGTCCACGGTGGCATGCGTCTCAAGGTCAGTCCGGACGACGTCACCATTCGTCAGGTCGTCGAGGCCGTTCAGGGCCCTATGGTTATGAATGATTGCACCGCACCCGATGGCGACTGTGCGCGCATGGGCACGTGCTGCTATCATCCCCTGTGGGCCGGAGCTCAAGCATTGATGCGCGACTACCTCGATTCCGTTTCGCTCGGCGACATCGTCGCTCACCGCCAGTTCCCGGCCGTCGATCCCAAGTTCGCCGACCGCGAAGCGTTTCCCGAGTACGCCACCTGTGCGTATACATGCCGGGAGGAATAGCGCCGCATAAGGAGCATAGATATGATTCAGGACCCCTTTCGTTCGATGATTCGTTCGGAAGGGGTCCTGCGTTATCGCGACCTTCCGTGGCGCCGCACGCGCGATCCGTACATCATTTGGCTTTCCGAGGTCATGTTGCAGCAAACACAGGTGCCACGCGTGGAGACGCGTATGCCGGCGTGGCTCGATCGCTTTCCGACCGTGCAGGCGCTTGCCCAAGCCGCGCCTTCCGATGTTTTGGACGCTTGGCAGGGCATGGGCTACAACCGACGCGCTCTGGCGCTCCACAAGGCCGCTCAGCGCGTTGTGGAGGACTGGGACGGTGAGTTTCCGCGTGAGACGCGTGACTTGGTCGCTCTGCCTGGTATTGGCCCGGCAACGGCGCAAGGTATCCGGTCGTTTGCGTTTGACCTTCCAGGCGTGTATCTGGAGACCAACGTGCGCACGGTCTTTCTGCATCACTTCTTTCCCGATGTACCGGCTGTTCCCGACCGCGAGCTGGTGCCGCTGATTCAGGCGGCCTGTCCGGCGGCCCCCGGTGCGGCGACCGACGAGATCGCTCCCTTTGCCGTGCCGCTCGATGATGCCGACACGCCGCGCGCGTGGTATTACGCGTTGCTGGATTACGGCGCATATCTAAAAAAGACGTTGCCCAATCCGTCCAGGCGCTCGGCGGGCTATAGCCGTCAATCAAAGTTTGAGGGCTCACGTCGCCAAAAGCGCGCGCATATCGTGCGCATGTTGCTGGCAGCGCGCGATGGCCAACCGGCGGGGATTACGCTTGCTGATGCCGTGGTGGGCGTTAACGATATGGAAGCGGCGGCTGGGCGCGGGCCGGTCGAGCGCGAGCTTGTCGCGGGCATTCTGGCCGACCTGGAGCGTGAGGGCTTTTGCCGAGCCGAGGGCGATCGCTGGCTGAGCATCTAGCCCGTGCAAATCTGAAGAACAGGATTGTAAGGTTTAGATTTCCGACATGAGGGCATCCTAAAGACGAGGCCGCTCGAAGCCTACGGGCGGCATGCGTTGAAGGGAAGTACACCTATGGATTTTGAGAATTCCCAAACCAAGAAGAACCTCGAGACCGCTTTTGCCGGTGAGTCCCAGGCACACACCAAGTATCGCTACTATGCCTCCAAGGCAAAGAAGGACGGCTACGTTCAGATCTCGAACATCTTTGCCGAGACGGCTGGCAACGAGTCCGAGCACGCCAAACTGTGGTTTAAGTATCTGCACGATGGCGCCGTTCCCGGCACTCTGGATAACCTGCGCGATGCCGCCGCGGGCGAGAACTACGAGTGGACCGAGATGTACGACGAGTTTGCCAAGACCGCCGATAAGGAGGGCTTTGCCGAGATCGCCGCGAAGTTCCGCGGCGTCGCTGCCGTCGAGAAGGCTCACGAGGAGCGCTACAACAAGCTCGTCGAGCGCATTGAGTCGGGTGAGGTGTTTGAGCGCGAGGGCGTAAAGGTGTGGAAGTGCCTGAACTGCGGGCACCTGCATGTGGGCGCCGAGGCGCCTGAGGTGTGCCCGGTGTGCAACCACCCCAAGGCGTACTTTGAGGAGCAGGTGGTGAACTACTAGCGCGTGACGCTAGCGTGAGCTGGGCCGGGAGGGCCGGACTACCTTCCCTCCACCCAAAAGGCGTCGCAGGGTGGCGTTGATGGTGGGTTGTACGGCCCACCCCGCCCCCGTTGGATTGTAGCCGGCGCCT
>CAUBMI010000143.1 GCA_958436995.1 uncultured Collinsella sp. | reverse complement strand
CCGGCTCGTAGGGGCTGATCTCGCGCGAAACGATGGTCTGCAGGGCATTGACGATTTCGGCGGCAACCATAACGGCGTCGTGGCCGCGTTGGGGCATGGCGCCGTGGCATGAGGTGCCGCGGACGTCGATGCGGAACCAGTCGGTATTGGCCATGCGCGGGCCGGGCTCGCAGCTCACGGTGCCGGCGTCGACCTCGCTCCAGATGTGCGCGGCGTAGGCGCCGTCGACGCCGTCGAGCACGCCGGTGCCGATCATGAGCTTGGCGCCCTGGCCGTTTTCCTCGCTGGGTTGGAATACGATACGAATCTCGCCGTGGATGTCATCGGTCATATGGCGCAGGATTTGCAGCGTGCCGAGCATCATGGCGATGTGGCAGTCATGGCCGCAGGCGTGCATGCAGCCCTCGTTGACGCTGGCGAACTCCTCGCCGGTCTGCTCGGTGACGGGCAGGGCGTCGATATCCGCACGCAGCAGGATACGGCGGCGCGGCGTGCCGTCCTCGCGGTAGGCGTCGGGCGCGGTGCCGCGAAGGGTCGCAACAAGGCCCGTCTTGAGGGGACGCTCGTAGGGGATATTCATGGCATCGAGCTGGTTGGCGATGTCGGAAGTCGTGCGCTCCTCGGCAAGGCTCAACTCCGGGTGCTTATGGAAGTGGCGGCGCTGCTTGATGATATAGGGCTCAAACTCGGCAGCGATATCTTGGATGGCTGCGGTGACGTCGTCTGCCGCGCGAACCTCGGTTGCCGCCATAATCTGCTGTGCCTTGGTCTTCGTCATGGTCGATTTGCTCCTTGCTGGGTTGATCGCAAAATCGTACAGGCTCCCTCCAGTATGCCACCTGCCACTTGGCGTGGCAAAGCAGCCGTTTGCCGCTTGGGGTTTTGTAACAAGAGTGGGGGAGTACACTCGGGGGTGTTGAATTTCCTGCCAGAGATGGGGATGCCCATGCAACATATCGATCGGATTATCCGCTCCAAGAACGTCTTTACCGCGCAAGACGGCATCGATACCGCCCGCGAGCTGGCGATTGCCATCGCAGGCGACCGTATCGTCGCAGTCGGTGCGCCCGATGACGTGATTGCCGCCGCGCCTGCCGCCACGTCGGTTATCGACTACGGCGAGCAGTTTGTCTGCCCCGGTTTCCATGACGCTCATCTGCACTTCTTCCATACCTCGGTCGGTTCCTCGCCGTACATGCTCATGGATATGGGCACGTCCGAGGCGGCGCTGGTGCAACATGCGCTCGAGTTTTCCCGGGACCTGCCCGACGACGCTTGGGTTGTGACGCAGGGCTGGCGTGATTACCGTTGGGATCCGCCCGAGCATCCCACTAAGGCGTCGCTCGATGCTGCTTTTCCCGATCGCCCCTGCGTTATGTATTCGGGCGACGGACACACGCTGTGGCTCAACAGCCGCGCGCTCGAGGCGCTCGGCGTCACGCGCGACAGCGAGCCTCCGGCGGGCGGCAGCTACGACAAGGATGCAAACGGCGAGCTCACGGGTATCGCTCACGAGGCGGCTGCCATGCAGCTGCTTCCGCGCTGTCTTGAATGGCTGGGCGAGGACCGTATCGCAAGCGCTTACGCCGATCAAATGAGGCGTATGGCCGAGCAGGGCATCACCTCGATCTGCGATATGTCGCTCATGCCCATGCCGGGCTGCGATTTTATCCGCGACGACGTCTACGACAAACTGCAGGCAGCCGGCAAGTTGGGCATCCGAGCCCATCTGTTCCCCACGCTGCTGGATGACCAATCGCGCTTGGAAGAACTCCAGACCCGCTACGCGAACAACGCGCTGCTCTCGGCGCCTGGTTTTAAGCAGTTCTTCGACGGCGTCTCGAGCGAACACACGGCCTATCTCACCGAGCCCTATACCAACCCGCGCTTCCCGGGCGACCAGGGTCGTCTGACAGTTCCTGCCGAGCGCATGCGTAAGCTGGTTCTGGCGGCTGCGGAGCGCGGCCATACCGTGCGCATCCACGTCATCGGCGACGGTGCGATTCATGCCGCGCTCGATATCTTTGAGGAGGCCTCCGACCTGTACGGCCTGCCCCAGCACGGTCATAACACGCTCGAGCATCTGGAGAACCTCTTGCCCGAGGACATCGATCGTCTACGCAAGCTTAACGTCGTTGCCTCGAGCCAGCCCTGCCATATCACGCTCGACCCGGGTGGTCCGGAGCGCGACCTGGGCTTGGAGCGCAGCCACATCATGTGGCCGTTTGCGACCTATAAGCAGCGCGGCATTCGCCAAGCCTTCGGTACCGACAGCCCTATCACGCCCGTTACCAGCATGAACGTGCTCTACACGGCTATCACGCGCCAGGACCCCCGCAGCCACTGGCCCGAGGGTGGCTGGTTGCCGAGCGAGCGCATCGATGCAGCAACAGCCCTGCGCAACTACACCCTGGGCAGCGCCTATGCAGCGGGCGATGAGCAAAACCTCGGCAGCTTGGAGCCCGGCAAGTATGCCGACCTGGTAGTCCTGGACCAAAACCCGCTCACCGTTGACCCCCAAGAGCTCCAAGCCACCAAGGTTCAGGCCACCTACCTGGCAGGTAACGTAATCTACGAGCGCTAGCCCCGCATCCCACCCCTCAGTTGCGGTGAAATAGTCCCTAAAATCGGCCTTCAAGCCCAAAAACAGGAACTATTCCACCGCAACTTAAAAGAGCGCGTCCCAACAACGTGCCCCTATCTTGTGCATCCCATCCGCATCGCCATTTTGCTGCACTGACTTTTCTGAATGCCGGGCCCGAATTAGTTAACCTGGCTCCCGGGGCGGACCGGAGGGCATGAAGTTTGTCGCGAGTTCCGCACGCAAAGGA
>CAUBMI010000142.1 GCA_958436995.1 uncultured Collinsella sp. | reverse complement strand
GCCACAAGTTCTAAGCTGCCCGCAACATCAAGTTGCTAGCAAAGGCCCGGATGCCCCTACGGCACCCGGGCCCTTTTCTATCCCTACTCATTGGGGACAGGCTTAAATGACTAGTCGTTTGGGACGTTCTTAAACGACTAGCCTTGGGGGACAGTCTTTAGATCAAAAATACTCATTGGGGACAGACATAAATGAGTAGCATAAATAATGCGTTGTTCTCCATTAATTGTTTTCGTGCGTATTAATGCGCGTTCTTTTGCGTTTAATTGCTCACTAATACGTATATATGCGTTGGTTGCGTAAAAATGTTGACCATTTGACGGATAGATACGCAAAAACACGCACATACACGCGTATTTGTGCGAATATAGAGCTGTCAGAAAAAAGACTTTTCACGACGCAGGAGGCACATATGGCAGACTCCAAACAGGTTCCACTCGACTCCGCGGCAGCCGCTAAAGCAGCGTTCGCTTCGGTCCAGGGCAAGCCGTTCCCCGACGACATTTTTACGGCTCTTGAGCTTCGCTGGGCTGTGATCGGTTGCGGCGTTATCGCCAACCAAATGGCCCAGTCCCTCGCTCTGGCCGGCCGCAAGCTTGCGGGCGTCGCCAACCGCACGCTGTCCAAGGCCCAGGCTTTTGCCGAGCAGTATGGCGTCGAGAAGGTGTACGAAACGGTTGAGGACCTCTACGCCGATCCGGATATCGACGCCGTCTATATCACAACGCCGCACAACACGCATATCACATATCTGCGTGCTGCTCTGGCCGCCGGCAAGCACGTGCTCTGCGAGAAGGCCATTACCCTCAACTCCGCCGAGCTCGACGAGGCCCGTGCCATCGCCGACGAGCATAACGTCGTCCTTATGGACGCCACCACGGTGCTCCACATGCCGTTGTATCAGGAGCTGCGCCGTCGCATGGATGCGGGCGATTTTGGGCGCATGAACCTCGTCCAGCTCAACTTTGGCAGCTATAAGGAGTACGGCGACCTGACTAACCGCTTCTACAACCGTAGTCTTGCCGGCGGCGCCATGCTCGACATTGGCGTGTATGCCCTGTCCGTCATGCGCCTGTTTATGGCCAGCCAGCCCGCCGAGGTCGTGTCTCTGGGCAATACCTGCGAGACTGGCGTCGACGTTGCGGGCGGTATTGTATGCCGCAATGCCGAGCAGCAGCTGGGTATTGTGAGCCTTACGCTCCACTCCAAGCAGCCCAAGCGCTCGGTCATCAGCTTTGATAAGTGCTACATCGAGGTCATCGAATATCCGCGCGCCGATCACGCGACCATCGTGTGGACTGCGGATGGCCACCGCGAGGTGGTCCAAGCCGGCACCGAGGCCTACGCACTGTGCTACGAGATGGCCGACCTGGAGAAGGCTGTTGCCGGCGATGATTCGAAGCGCGAGCTTCTGGACTATGCTTCTGATGTTATGAAGCTGATGACCAAGCTCCGCGCCGATTGGGGAGTCGTGTACCCCGAGGAGGAGTAAGCGATGCTTGCGGAAGATAGGCTCAACGCGATCGTGTCGATGGTGCAGCAGGCCGGCTCGGTTACCGTGCTGGAGCTTGCCGAAGCTTTGGGCGTGACGGCGTCTACCATTCGGCGCGACCTGCAGACGCTCGACCGCGCAAACCGTATCGCCAAGGTGCACGGAGGCGCGACGAGTCTGGAGCGCGCGCACGTGACGCGCGACCTGACGATCGGCGAGCGCAGCGATCTCCATAACGACGACAAGGAGCGCATCTGTGCCCGTGCCGCGGCCCTGGTGGAGCCCGATAGCTTTGTGTATATCGATTCGGGCTCCACGACCCTCAAGCTCATCGAGCATCTTCCGCGCCTTGAGGGTGTCACCTATGTGACCGACTCCGTGCTCCATGCTCAGCATCTCGCCCTGCGCGGCATGCACACCGTTGTGCTGGGCGGCGAGCTCAAGCCCGAGACCGAGGCGCTCGTCGGTCCCGATGCCTTGGCGACCCTGGACCGCTATAACTTCAACTGCGGCTTTTGGGGCTCCAATGGCATCGCCGCCGAGCAAGGTCTCACCACACCGGATATCGAGGAAGCGCAGGTTAAGCGTATTTCGATGCGCCATACCGCCAAGCGCTTCGTAATCTCGGACGCCAGTAAATTTGGCATGGTGGCGCCCGTCAAGTTCGCGGACTTTCGCGATGCAACGATCATCACCGCGGGTGAGGTGCCCTCCAAGTACCAGACGATGGACAACGTCATCACGGTCTAGCGAGCGGGGGCAGGCTAAGGCTAATGCCATTTAGTTTTCTCAGTAGAAAAGCGGCAACGTCCATCCCGGGCGTTGCCGCTTTTGTTGTCTACCGGTTTGTCTAAATCTGTAACAACTGGACCGTTAAAAGTGGGCTAGATGTTACAGATTGAGATTTTCTCTTGAGGGGGATTTGAATGTCTCGATCTGTAACAGATAGACCGGAAAATGGGCTCTAACTGTTACAGATCGAGACGTTTTGGCGCCGCGGCTGAGCCATCGTGGCGGCTTGACGTTTGCCTAGATAAAACCTACCAAAATAAACCTGTCCCTTATTGGCAGGTTTTAGGGCTCCCAGGGGCAAGGGGCTTCGATGTGGATGTGCTCACCGGTTACGGGATGCGTGAAGGACACGCTGTGGGAGTGGAGCATCAGGCCGCAGGGACGCGGCGTGCCGTAGAGCTCGTCGCCTACCAGGGGATGACGCTCGCTCGCCAGATGCACACGGATTTGGTGCTTGCGGCCGGTGAGCAGCTCCACATCGATATATGAGCGCGTGGGCAGGCCGCGGCGGCTCTTAAGACGCTTGAGCACCTTCACGCGCGTTTGAGACGGCTTGCCGCTGG
>CAUBMI010000141.1 GCA_958436995.1 uncultured Collinsella sp. | reverse complement strand
CCGCCTGCCCATCGAGGACGCCATGGCCGAAGCCGGCTTTAGCGCCGAGGAGATTGCCGAGCGAACCGAGGAGCTGCGCAACCCCGAAGCCCGCAAGCCTCGCGCAGCATCGCCCGCGCACGCACAGGCCGGCGACCGAGGACCGCGCGGCGGCGGCAAGTCTGCCGGTGCAGGCAAGCCCAAAAAGAAGAAGTTCTACGCCAGCAAGCCCAAGGGCAAGTAATAAAAAAGCGATGGGATAGTTCCCCGATGACCTCATCAAAGGCCAAACGAGAACTATCCCACCGCAACTCATAGAGGGGCCACGTCTGGGGGCCGTGCTCTGCCCTATCCCTGGGTGACCAATCGGTAACCGATACCCACGTGCGTCTGGATATAGCGCGGGTGCGCGGGGTCGGACTCGATCTTCTTGCGCAACGTGCCCATAAAGACACGCAGGCTCGCCAGGTCGCTCTTGGTCGCCGTACCCCAAATCTCGTGCAGGATAAATTGGTGCGTCAGCACCTTGTCGGCGTTGTGTGCCAGCAGGCACAAGAGCTTGTACTCGATCGGCGTCAGGTGCAGCTCCTCGCCGTCCATCGTGGCGATACCGGCATCAAAATCGATATGCAGCTCACCGGTATCGAACGAGCCCTCGGAGGCAACGCCGCCCGTCTGCGCATACGAAAGGCGTCTGAGCGTCGTGCGGATGCGCGCGAGCAGCTCCTCGACCGAAAACGGCTTGGTCAGATAGTCGTCGGCGCCGGCATCGAGCGCACGGATCTTGTCCGCATCCTCGCTGCGCGCCGAGACCACGATAATCGGCATGCCCGACCACGCGCGCACCGACTCCACCACCTTGACGCCGTCCATATCGGGCAGGCCCAGATCGAGCAGCACAATGCTCGGCGCCTGCGACGAAGCGGCGGCGATGGCGGCGTGGGCGGTCTCCACAGCCATATGGCGCAAACCGTGCGCCTCGAGCGCGGCGACGATAAGGTTGCGGACGGCGGGATCGTCCTCAACGACCAAGATGAGCGGTTTCACGGCAGAGTTCGGCACAGCGCTACTCCTTATCAAACGAAACGTCGGCGGCGGGAAGCTCAATCGTAAAGACCGAGCCGTGCGGGGCCGCCGCGGCAACCCCTATGCTACCGCCATGTGCCAGCGCAATGGAGCGGCAAAGCGAAAGCCCCAGACCCACGCTGCGCTGGCTATCGGCCAGACCATGGTTGGCGGTGTAGAACGACTCAAAGATGCGCTCGCGGTCCTCGGGCGCAATGCCCGGGCCGTCATCGGCCACCGAGCACGCCACGTGCCCATCGTCGACGCCAATCGAGATCACGATATGCGAATCCGAGGGCGTATAGGTGATGGCGTTGTTCACCAGGTTGACCACCAGCTGCACCATCAGGCGCGCGTCGACGTTGACGAGCGCCGGCTCGTCGCACGCCACCACCTTGAGGTCGTGCTCGTGCACGGCCGGGTTTACGTGGCGCAGCGCCTCCTCGACGATATCGTCCATAAGCTCGAGCGTGGTCGACAGGTGCATACCGCCGCCCTCGAGCTTGGTGATGGCGAGCAGATTCTCGACGGTGGCGTTGAGCCATTGCGCATCCGAGCGAATGGATAGGAGCATGCCGCGGCGCGTCTGGTCGTCGAGCACGGCCGTGCCGGTCGAGCCCTGGTCGAGCAGCACGTCGGCATTACCCGAAATGCTGGTAAGCGGCGTGCGCAAATCGTGCGAGATGGAGCGCAACAAGTTGGCGCGCAGCTGCTCGTTTTTAGCGAGCACCGCCGCTTCCTCGCGGGCCTCCATGGCGCGGGCGCGATCGAGCGCCAGCTCGCCTTCGCTCACGATGGCATCGGCAAGCGTCCGCTCCTCGGACGCCAGCGCATCGGGCTCGGCGACAATGGCGAGCACCCCCACCACCGAGGCGGGATCACCCGCGCGCACCATGGTGTCGCCCGAGTGCACGGTCAGGTATATGCCAAAGAACGCCGAGCCGCCATAGGTGGCATCGAGCGGCGTTCCCACATAGGCGGATGCCGAGAGCCGTGGCGGCATCTGCGGCGCCAGCTCGTGCACCGGCGCGGCATCGCCCACGGCCGTGTACATCGTGCGCGGCAGCAGGTCATCGTCGTCGACATCGGCGCTATACCACACGACCGGACAGTCCGAAAGACGCGCCAGTTGCGTTGCCATAGCATGCACAATCTGTTGCTGATCGCCGCACCGCTGCAGCATGCGGTTGGTCTCGAGCACCATCTGCGTGCGACGGTCGCTGGCGGCAGCCTGCGCCAAGGCGCGGCGCAGGGCCAGCGCAATCGAGCTCGACACGAGCGAGACCACAAACATGATAAAGAACATGCCGGGATAGACGCGGTCGATGAGCGACAGCGAGTAGCGCGGGTCGACAAACAAATAGTTGTAGAGCGCCACGGCGGCAGCCGAGCTCAGCAGGCAATACAGGCGGCTCCAGGTAAAGAATGCGCACAGCTGCACGGCAAACACATAGACGATCATGATGCTCGGCGCGAGACCCGGACGGTCGAGCAGCGCGCCCACAATCGTCGCTGCGACCAGCAGCCCCGCCGATACGCAGGCGTCATACAGAGGACTGCGACGCGTCAGCGTTGTACGCCGCCACCAAAAGTTCTCGGCAATATCGCCGTCCGCACGGACGTCCATCAGCGCCCCGCCCCTCTCTCAAAAACAAAAACCACCACAAAGGGGACTGGCACCTTTGCGGTGGTGGCCTCCTTGTGGTGGTTTCAAGTGTATAGCCTTTGCAGCCTGCGGTCGCTAGACAAACAGCAGACGTCGACTACGGACGCTCGTCGGGAGCCAGGCGCTGCATCTTGCTCACGGCCTTAAACTTG
>CAUBMI010000140.1 GCA_958436995.1 uncultured Collinsella sp. | reverse complement strand
GGGTGACGCCGCGCTCGATGCCCTGCGCGAGAAGGCTTCGATGCCGACGTTTATCTCGGATGGTGCTCGCGGCCTGGCGCTCGCTGCCCGCCGCGTTGCCGATGTCGCGCCGAGCATGCCGCGTCCGTCGCTCAGTCGTCGCCTTGCCGGCAAGCGCATGAGCCGTCCGGTGCCGAGTGTGTCGCTCAGCCGTCGTGACCTGCGCTTCTTTAACGCCTTCCCGCGTCTGCGCATCAATCGCTACGAAGGTGTCATTCGAGCAACTAATCTCCGCGACCGCGCCCACGAGCTGTTTCGGCGCTAGCCGGGACGGGCGCGCTCACGGCTCCCTTGCTTGCGTATTTCCCGTTCGTTTCGCGCCCGTTGCCGCGCCGTTTCCAAGATTGCGGCACCGTTTCCATTCGACAACGCAGCGTTTAACAACGCCGTATCTGGTCTACACCAGTTGCCCCTCGGCCGCATTATGGGCGCCGACAACGTCCATGCGACCAAGGGGGAGCGAATGTACGATACGGGATCGACAACGTTTATGCTCATCTGCACCATGCTCGTGTTTTTAATGACACCGGGTCTGGCGTTTTTCTATGGCGGCCTGTCCAGGCGCAAAAATGTCATCAACACCATGCTCATGTGCTTTGGCGCCATTGGCCTGGTCGGTGTGCTGTGGATTGTTGCCGGCTGGTCGCTGGCCTACGGCGGCGATGGCTCGAGCCCGTTTATTGGCGGCTTTGACCAGCTGCTGTGCCTGCCGGTGCTCAACCAGGTGCTGCGGGCGGCCGAGGGCAATGCTACGGACGGTGCCGTCTACCCTCAGATCACCAACATCGCCTTCCAGATGGCATTTGCCATGATCACCGCCGCTATCGTCACGGGTAGCCTGGCCGGTCGCGTTAAGTTTGGTGCCATGACGGCCTTCCTGGGCATTTGGCTGCTTGTGATCTATGCGCCGCTCGCCCACATGGTTTGGGGCGGCGATGGCTCCTTTATCGGTGACATTATCGGCGCACTCGACTTTGCCGGCGGCGACGTGGTACACATTTCGTCCGGTCTCACTGGCCTAATCCTCTGCTTAATGCTCGGCCGTCGTCGCGGCTTTGGCATGGTGAGCTATCGTCCGCATAACGTGCCGTTTGTAGCACTGGGCGCCGGCCTGCTTTGGTTTGGCTGGTTTGGATTTAACGGCGGCAGCGAGTTTAAGGCCGACGCCGTGGCGGCGCTCGCCATCCTCAACACCGTGACGGCCAGCGCGGCGGGCATGGTCTCGTGGCTTGCCGTCGAGCGCGTGCACACCGGTCGTCCCACGCTGGTGGGCGCCAGCACCGGTCTGGTTGCGGGCCTTGTGGTGGTCACGCCGGGCGCGGGCTTTGTCGAGCCGTGGGCGGCGCTGGTCATGGGCCTGATCGTCTCTCCCGTCTGTTACCTGGCCATCAGCCATCTCAAGACCAAGTTCGGCTACGACGATGCGCTCGACGCGTTTGGCTGCCATGGTATCGGCGGCATCTTGGGCGGCGTGCTCACGGGCCTGTTCTGCGTGCCGGAGCTTTCGTGGACCGGTAAGGGCGGCCTGTTCTACACGGGTGACATGTCGCTGCTCATCTCGCAAATCCTGGGCATTGTGGTGACGGTCGCTATTGTGCTGGTGCTCGACTTGGTGATTGCCGCGGTGGTCAAGGCGCTGTTCCGCGGCAGCCTGCGCGTGGACGAGGCCGATGAGGCGCTGGGCTTGGATGCGAGTCAGCACGGCGAGAGCGCATATCCATCGTTTGGCGGCTTGGATTAACAAGGGGAGTGATTTGGTATGAAGAAAATTACGGCTATCGTGCGCCAGGAAAAGCTTGAGGTTCTTAAAGACGCGCTGTTTGCTGCTGATGTTCGCGGCATGACTATCAACCAGGTGCAGGGCTGCGGCGCGCAGCATGGCTGGAAGGAATACGTGCGCGGCAACGAGTTGCTTGTCAATACGATCCCTAAGGTGCAGTTCACCCTCATCTGCGCCGATGAACATGTCGACGGAATTGTCGACATCATCTGCAACGCCGCCCGCACCGGCGCCGTCGGCGACGGCAAGATCTGGGTCGAGCCGGTCGAGGAAGTCATCCGCATCCGCACCGGCGAACACGGCCCCGCCGCGGTGTAGAATCGACCGCCTGCCATCCGCAACGTTAAAATGCTGCAATGAGGCACAAGACTTGCGTTGCGGATGGGCGGATTATGGGTCGCAATAAATATCCCGAGGAGACGGTCGCGAAGATTCTCGACGCGGCACTGGAGCTATTCTGCGCACAGGGTTATGAGGGGACGAGCATTCAAGATATCGTTGACCGTCTCGATGGCATGACCAAGGGCGCTGTCTATCATCACTTCAAGAGCAAAGAAGAGATTTTCAACGCCGCGTTTGATCGGGCGATGACTCCGATTGTTGAGCACCGCCGCTCGATGCTTGGCGTCGGTAATATGACCGGAGCCCAAAAGCTCAAGCGACTGTACGCTCCCGAGTCCGTTGTTCCACAAATTGAGCTATGGGCACGTATGCGTCCTGCAGCAGATCCGGTAAAAAGCTCGCGCCTACTGGCGATGCAGTACCAGGGCTCGTTTAACGAGTCTGCCGATGGCTATCTCTTGCCGGTGATCGAGGAGGGCATCGCCGACGGATCCATTGCGTGCGAATGCCCGCGTGAAGCGGCGGAGGCCGTATCGTTGTTGGCGAATCTTTGGCTGCTGCCGCTGTTCCGTCCGCTTGAGACCAAGGATCGAATGCTCGCTCGCGCTCAATGTTTGGCGCAGATGGCTGCCGCGGTGGGACTCGATTTGGGGGAAGAAGTGCTTCAGACAACGGCGCAGATTTGGGACGTATGGGACCGCGCCGGGTGGTAATATAGATACCAACGGTATGTAATTGATTTGTGAGGGTAGCCACGGC
>CAUBMI010000139.1 GCA_958436995.1 uncultured Collinsella sp. | reverse complement strand
CGAGCACGATGATGGCGGAAAGTGCCGGTGCCATCATCTTCTTAAAGCTGGGGAAGAGGTTACCCAGGATAATGCCGACGACGATCGGCAGGATGGCGCCCACGAGCGACCAGCCGATCGGAGCCTGACCGGCAGCGCCGAGCACGATCATCGTGACCGGAGGGCCGACAACCAGCGTGGTGATTGCGACGGCACCACGTTCGGCCTCATTGCCCATGGTGCCCATCAGTCCAGCGTACATAGCGTTGTTCGCACCCGTGCAAGCGGCCAGCATCACCATGGCCGAGATACCAAACAGGTTGTCGTTGAACACATAAAGGATGAGCAGCGACACGGCAACGACCACGATCTGCTTGACGGCGATGATGATGGCGCCGCGTGCAGCGGCGGCAGGAGCACTCTTAAACGAAATCGTCGTACCGACGATGAGCAAAAAAGCGCCCACGAGCGGGCCTGCACCCTGCTGGGTCATGCCAAGCGTAAAGCTGCCGAGCGTTTTGAACAGGTCAGGGAACAGCGTGTTGAGCAGGCAGCCCAACAAAAGCGGCACCAAAATATTGGCACCCGGGATGGAGGACATCTTAAAGAACGGCTCCTTTGCCGCCGGCGCCTCCACCGCAGTCGATTCACTCATATATATCTCCTTTGGATGCATGCGAATCGTAGCCGCACGCGCCTATATCAGAAAGAAGGCGACGGTCCCGAGTCGCAGGAGCCGTCGCCGAATAATCGTCGTGGGGTATTACCCGTCCAGGACGATGCCGCCGTCGCAGTCGCCGATCTCGCCGTTCACGAAGCTGGCGAGGTCGGAAGCGAAGAACAGCACCATCTGCGCAGGCTCGCTGGCCTGGGCGGCGCGGCCCAGAGGAATACCGTTGATGATGCGCTGAGAGTTCTCGTCAGAGAGAATCGAGGTCATATCGGTAAGGGTGAGCGACGGGCACACGGCGTTGCAGCGGACGCCAAACTTGCCGCCTTCCTTGGCGACTGCCTTGGTTAGACCGTTAACACCGGCCTTGGAGCTCGCGTAAGCCGCGGTGCCGAGCAGGCCGCCACCGATCTTGCCCGCAACGGAACTCACGTTGACGATAGTGCCGGCATGGGCCGCCTTAAAGTGCGGGTACACAGCATTCATCATAGTGAAGGTACCGTTGAGGTTGATGTCGATGGTACGACGCCACTCGGTGTCATCGATCTCGTCGAACTTCTTGGTGCTGATGACGCCAGCGCAGTTGATCAGGATATTGGTTTGCGGCAGGTCCGTAAAAATCTGCTCGACGGTCTCGCGCGCCTTGGGTGCATCGGCAACATCGAGCTGGTAGAACTTGTTGCCTTCGCCAAGCTCGGCCACAGCGGCCTCGCCCTTAGCAGCGTTCCTTGCGATGAGCGCGACATGTCCGCCGCCCGCGACGATGCCCTTGGCGATCTCGAGGCCAATGCCCTGAGTGCCGCCGGTAACGATCGCGGTTTTGCCCGTGAAGTCAAATGCCATGACTCCAACCCCCTTGATTCAGGTGTCTCCTTGCGGGAAGTTGGAGCATCGCACGTGGCGATAAATGAGTCCCAGTCGTCATGGTGGTGACAACCCCTCGCCTAACCGCGGGCATAGTAGTTCTTTGAAACGCTTCAGCAATTGAATTTTTTAACTCTTTATGCGCTCTTTATATTGCCCACTGCATGAGGCCCGAATATGCGGGTATCATCTTTCACCGAAAATAGATTCTAGTGTTAGGGGTTTTCGGTGGAAGATACCGATTTCCATGAGCTTGGACGTCAGCTCTTAACTGAGTTTGGCAGCATGCATCATCGCATTTCACGCTCTGCGGACAAAGCTCTCGGCGGCGAGATGGCTGTCATGCGCGCCCTCATGCTCGCTGGCGGTTCGCTCACGCCGAGCGAACTCGCAAATCGCGCCTGTGTCTCGAGTGCCCGCATCGCCAATATCTTACGCACTCTCGAAGCCAAGGGCTGGGTCGAGCGCGAGCACTCAAAGACCGACCGTCGTCGTGTACACGTCACGATGACCGACAAGGGATTCCAGAATCTCGAAATCAAACGTCGGGAATTCGAGGAGCGCACCGCGGCCTTCCTCGAGCAGCTCGGCGAAACAGATACCCAAGAGATGGTGCGCCTCCTAAGGCGTGCCAACGAAATTATCGATCGCAATCAAGAAAGGAGAGATGCCGAGTGAGGATTCTCAAGCTCTTTAAAAAGCATATCCTGGCGCTACTCACGGCTATCGTACTTATCGTAATCAGCTGCAATGCCGACCTAGCGCTACCTACGTATATGAGTGACATCGTCGACGTGGGCGTGCAGCAAGGCGGCATCGCCTCGCCCGTGCCCGACACCATTCGTGCCGAATCGCTCGACGACCTCGAACTCTTTATGAGCGCCAAAGACGCCAAGACAGTAGAAGCTGCGTTTGGCAGGGCAGACAAAAACGGCATTCGCACGTACAGGGGAACCGAGGATGAGCGCGCCGACGGCGGCAAGATTGCCGATATCATGAGCCTGCCCGAGACCGTCGTCCTTTCGCTCAACCAAGGCATCGACGCCAGCTCCATGGGCGACATGATGGGCGCGTCCAGCGAGAAAGGCAACAGCGACGCCCAAGCCATGCCCACGCCCGAGCAAATGGCAGCGATGACGCCCGACCAGCTCGCCAAGATGCAGCAAAAGGCCGCAGCGGCGCAGAATATGCAAAAGCAGATTGATGCCGACGGCGGCAAGATCACCATGAAGAGCCTGCGTCTAGGCGTTGAAGGCGGCCTAATCGACCAAGGCAAGCTCGTCGAGGGCGCCAACGGTATGGCGGACAAAATGGGCTCCATGTCGGGCTCCATCGTGACCCAACGCGCCGTGAGCTATGTGCAGGACGAGTACAAGGCACAGGGTATCGACCCCGCCGACGTGCAGAACGCCTACCTGGGCCGCATGGCGACCACGATGTTTGGTCTGTGTCTGGTGTCGCTGGTCGCCACCATCCTGACCGGTGCCGTGGCTTCGCGCACCGCCTGCTCCATCGCCCGCGACCTGCGCCGCGAGACCTTCAACAAGGTTATGCACTTCTCGC
>CAUBMI010000138.1 GCA_958436995.1 uncultured Collinsella sp. | reverse complement strand
CCGGCTCGTAGGGGCTGATCTCGCGCGAAACGATGGTCTGCAGGGCATTGACGATCTCGGCGGCCACCATAACGGCGTCGTGGCCGCGTTGGGGCATGGCACCGTGGCATGAGGTGCCGCGAACATCGATGCGGAACCAGTCGGTATTGGCCATGCGCGGTCCGGGCTCGCAGCTCACGGTGCCGGCGTCGACCTCACTCCAGATGTGCGCGGCGTAGGCGCCGTCGACGCCGTCGAGCACGCCCGTGCCGATCATGAGCTTGGCGCCCTGGCCGTTTTCCTCGCTGGGCTGGAAGACGATGCGGACTTCGCCGTGGATGTCGTCGGTCATATGGCGCAGGATTTGCAGCGTGCCGAGCATCATGGCGATGTGGCAGTCATGGCCGCAGGCGTGCATGCAGCCCTCGTTGACGCTGGCGAACTCCTCGCCGGTCTGCTCGGTGACGGGCAGGGCGTCGATATCCGCACGCAGCAGGATGCGGCGGCGCGGCGTGCCGTCCTCGTGGTAGGCATCCGACGCGGTACCGCGAAGCGTTGCCACCAAGCCGGTCTTGAGCGGACGCTCGTAGGGGATATTCATGGCGTCGAGCTGGTTGGCGATGTCGGAAGTCGTGCGCTCCTCGGCAAGGCTCAGCTCCGGGTGCTTATGGAAGTGCCGGCGCTGCTTGATGATGTAGGGTTCAAACTCGGCGGCGATATCATGGATGGCCGCGGTGACGTCGTCTGCCGCGCGAACCTCGGTTGCCGCCATAATCTGCTGTGCCTTGGTCTTCGTCATGGTCGATTTGCTCCTTGCTGGCTCGATCGCAAAATCGTACAGGCTCTCTCCAGTATGCCACCTGCCGCTAGGGCTGGTAAAGTTGCCGTTTGCCGCTTGGGGTTTTGTTGCAAGGGCGGGGGAGTACACTCGGGGGTGTTGAATTACCTGCCAGAGATGGGGATGCTCATGCAGCATATCGATCGGATTATCCGCTCCAAGAACGTTTTTACCGCCCAAGACGGTATCGATACCGCCCGCGAGCTGGCGATCGCCATCGCGGGTGATCGCATCGTCGCAGTCGGCGCGCCCGATGACGTGATTGACGCCGCACCTGCCGCCACGCCGGTGGTCGATTACGGCGAGCAGTTTGTCTGCCCCGGTTTCCACGATGCGCACCTGCATTTCTTCCATACTTCGGTTGGTTCCTCGCCGTACATGCTCATGGATATGGGCACGTCCGAGGCAGCATTGGTGCAGCATGCGCTCGAGTTTTCCAAAGGCTTGCCAGATGACGCCTGGGTCGTGACCCAGGGTTGGCGCGATTACCGCTGGGATCCGCCCGAGCACCCTACCAAGGCCTCCCTCGATGCGGCATTTCCCGATCGTCCCTGCGTTATGTACTCGGGCGACGGGCACACGCTGTGGCTCAACAGCCGCGCACTCGAGGCGCTCGGCGTTACGCGCGACAGCGAGCCTCCGGCGGGTGGCAGTTACGACAAAGACTCAAACGGTGAGCTTACGGGTATCGCTCACGAGGCTGCGGCCATGCAGCTGCTGCCGCGCTGCCTGGAGTGGCTGGGCGAGGACCGCATCGCGAGCGCATACGCCGACCAGATGAAGCGTATGGCCGAGCAAGGCATTACCTCAATCTGCGATATGTCGCTCATGCCCATGCCGGGCTGCGACTTTATTCGCGATGATGTTTACGACAAGCTGCAGGCCGCCGGCAAGCTGGGCATCCGCGCCCATCTGTTTCCCACGCTGCTGGATGACCAGTCGCGCTTGGAAGAACTCCAGACCCGCTACGCGAACAACGCGCTGCTCTCGGCGCCAGGCTTTAAACAGTTCTTCGACGGCGTGTCGAGCGAGCATACCGCATACCTCACTGAGCCCTATACCAACCCGCGCTTCCCGGGCGACCAGGGCCGCCTGACGGTCCCTGTCGAGCGTATGCGCAAGTTGGTTTTGGCGGCAGCCGAGCGTGACCATACCGTGCGCATCCACGTTATCGGCGACGGTGCCATCCATGCTGCGCTCGATATCTTTGAGGAGGCGGCAGAGCTCTACGGCTTGCCCCAGCACGGCCACAATACGCTTGAGCACCTGGAGAATCTGCTGCCTCAGGACATCGATCGTCTGCGCAAGCTCAACGTCATTGCCTCGAGCCAGCCTTGCCACATCACGCTCGACCCGGGTGGCCCGGAGCGCGACCTGGGCCTGGAACGCAGCCGCATCATGTGGCCGTTCGCAACTTATCAGCAGCGCGGTATCCGTCAAGCTTTCGGTACCGACAGCCCCATCACGGCCGTTACCAGCATGAACGTGCTCTACACGGCTATCACGCGCCAAGATCCCCGCAGCCACTGGCCCGAGGGCGGCTGGCTGCCGAGCGAGCGTATCGACGCGGCAACGGCCCTGCGCAGCTACACGCTTGGCAGCGCGTACGCAGCGGGCGACGAGCAAAACCTCGGCAGCCTGGAGCCCGGCAAATACGCCGACCTGGTAGTCCTGGACCAAAACCCGCTCACCATCGACCCCCAAGAGCTGCAAGCCACCAAGGTTCAGGCCACCTACCTGGCAGGCAACTTGATTTACGAGCGCTAATATTCATGTCGTACCGTTAAACGCGGCTCGGGCAGCCTATTTTGGGATGGCGCTCGAGCCGCGTTTGTTTGCCGATGGGGGTTCGTTAGGAGCGTCCCCTCTCTGCTGGATTTGGGCGCAGGGTGGAAGCGCTGCTGCTCCGCGCGCTCAATTGGGACATCAGCGATGCTTTCTCTTAGCGTTTTGCATACTTCCAGTTGCAGATTGCAAAAAAAGTTGAGATGTTCTTTCCGGTCCTGATGTACCCCCGCCTGGGCCGTGCAAAAAATGGAGTATTCAGCACCGTGAGCTCTGCCGGTGCCGCTGCAGTCGGGTGGCATTGCGGAGATCGACGTCATTTTGGGGTCCGGTGCGGTGCGAGGCACGCTTTTTTGTCCTGACAGGGTTTGCCCGCCGACCCAAATCGCCGGTCAAAGGCGTTCTTGGGACCAATATGGTGTGTCCGGCGCGTATGCAGCCGTCCTGGCCTGC
This sequence comes from uncultured Collinsella sp., assembly GCA_958436995.1. Taxonomy (GTDB): domain Bacteria; phylum Actinomycetota; class Coriobacteriia; order Coriobacteriales; family Coriobacteriaceae; genus Collinsella. Next base: position 190 of record CAUBMI010000138.1, on the reverse strand, counting down.
TGAAAACTCCCAAAAATGCACGCTGCTCCCCAGGGGACCCGTGCGAGCGGCGAAAACCATGCCCAAGTCGCTGTCCGCATCGTCATTTTGCTGCACTGACTTTTCTGAATACCGGGCCCGAATTAGTTAACCTGCCTCCCGGGGCGGACCGGAGGGCATGAAGTTTGTCGCGAGTTCCGCACGCAAAGGA
>CAUBMI010000137.1 GCA_958436995.1 uncultured Collinsella sp. | reverse complement strand
TCACGAGCGGGGGCTCCTGTCTTTTTAGCGCCCTCGGATTGGGTCATAGTGTCTGACGTATGTTCAACCAGTGGCGTAATTAAGCCCCAAGTAAAAAGGCCGAAGCCCTCATCCGAGGCTTCGGCCTTTGTTTTTCAGCAGCGCCCAAGCGCAGTTTATCGATTCTCAATTGACCCGATGTTTTTGAGCTCGATGGAGATGAGGCCGTTGGGCTCGTTGACGAACTCGATATACTCGGAGTTCGAACCCATCTCGGCCGGGAAGCTGATCTCGATGCCCGTGTCGGTACGAATCTTGTGATTGCGCACGGCCGCGCGTTCGACCTGCTTGCGCTCCACGGGCACGCGCTCGGGCACCTTCTCCTCGGTCAGCGCCGCACGCACGCTCTCCTTGATAACCGGCTCGTCCTCAAAGACCTCATCGACGATATCCCAAGGCGGCAGCTCCTCGTCGTCTTCAACCTTCTCGGCAACGGCGGCTTTGACCTTGGCGAGCGCTACGGCCGTGTTGGCGCCGTGCTCTTCAGCGACCTCCTCGACCACGCGCGTCACCGTGTCGATGACCTCCTTACCCGAAACGCCCGTGTCGCATTGCAGCAGGCCGTCGGGAATGAGCATGCGATCCTCGCCGGCAATCTTGCGCTTCTTGTCCACGTAGCCGATCTCCATGGTGCTTGCGCGCACGATGGCATAGCTCGGCACCTTTTGCGAGGGGTTCGGCAGAATGGCGTAGTGGCGCGCGATGTCGTTGCGCACCTCCCCCTCCTCGCGGCCCACTTCGTGCATAAAAGCCTGCTTGGAGCCCAGCAGCATCACGGCAAACCAGCGGGCATCCTCATCGTCGTCAAAATCGGCCACGAGCACGTCGGTGGACTCGGCTTTCTCGGCTTTGGTGAGCTCGGAAGAGATAAACTCCGCAATCTGCTGCGACAGGTCCACGAACTCGCGCTCGCCAAAGAAATAGCCCTTGAGCTCGCCGCCAAACGCAGAGTTCTCGGCAAACGTGGCGCGTTTATTGTCGGCCGAGGTGCGTGCACGGCGCAGATGCGTGGTTACGAAATTGCGCACGGCACGGCTTTCGGTATCGAGCTCGCGCTGGCTCATAACGTTGACGGCAGAGTCAAAGTCCAGGATATGCAGAATCGCGTGATTGATTTTCATATACGGCATTCCGTTCTAGATCGATTTCGGCACGAACCAGTATAGCGGTCGAGCCCGCCCCAGGCGCATCGAAGATTGGTGCATCGGGGACAGGTTGCTTTGCACCAATGGCTAGCGCAGGAGCTCGGACTGCCAAGCCTCGAGCTGTTCTGCCAAACTCTTGCCGGCGGCGGGCATGTCGATCTGGGGTCGTTTGGGCAGCAGCGCACACTTAAGAATTGCCACGATGGTCTGCGAGACAAAGCGTCGCGTATCCTTGTCAAACCCTTGCGCAGCCTGGAGCATCACGGGCAGGCTCTCGCGCAGATTCCCAGCGATATCCGCAAACCGCTCAGCACCCGTAGCCTCAAACACGGAGAACAACGCATCTACAAAACGCTCGCGCTCGCTAGGCGAAACTGCAAGCAGCATCTCGCGAATGGAGCCATCAACGTATCGAGCACCGGCGGACAGGCGCTCACAGTACACGAAGTCGCGACCATCAACCACCCAGCTAAAGGGATTGTGCTGCAGCAGGCTGAACTCGGTGCTCTCAACGATGGCATAGTCCTCCTGCGTCTCGAACATCATGCCAAAGATCGACGACCGAGGTAGCGTCTTGTCGATTCGACCGGAAAGATCGGCAAAGGCGTTGCCGTTCAGAAACTCCTCGACGAAACCCGGACCATCATGGGAATACGCCCGTTCGATTCGCGCACGGGCGACATCGGAGCACATCGCCGCACCGTACACCGCAAGGTTTCCACCCTTGGAATGACCTCCGCACAAAAGCGGCCCGTCAATCGCATCCGCCGCCTCGTCCACATAACGCGCCGCGGATTCCTGGGCCGGCACAGGATACCGGAACGCCATGTTAAAGTCCTCTTTCCAGCCCACAATCGTGCTGTCGGTCCCCCGGAAGGAAAGATAGCTAAACCCCGCCGGAAACCGGAACGCCATGGCTGCAAACTGCTCTGTCGCCACCGCATCGCTCACGGCACGATAGCCGCAAACGTGCACGCCACGGTAGCGAGGGCTTGCTGCCACGGCCTCCAACAAGGCCCTGCTCCCCTCTGGATCCCACAAGTCGTCAATCATGTCCCGGTAGCACTCGGCACGCAGCAGCTCGCGTACGTCTAGGCCCTGCCAGTTCGTCAGCTCCGCCATATCACCCGGCAAACGCAAATAGGACAACCACGCAAAGACGAGGCTATCCACCGCGCAGAACGGCCTCTCCTCAAACGGATCAAACGCCGTCTGGGCATAGGTCAAAAAATTAGGCGAATCCGACATGGCCCTCCCATCAACTATGGTGCATTGGGGTCAGGTTACCTTGCACCAAAAAGGCGCCCGGGCCGTGTGGACCCGGACGCCTTCATTGTAACTTTTTGCTCTAGCAAGCTTGATTTAGCAGGAGAAGTCGACGCTGTCGATGATGTCCTTGAGGGCCTTTGCAGAGGCGGTGAGCTCATGCTGCTCGCCATCGTTCAGCGGCACGGGGACGCGGCAGACAACGCCGTCGCGGCCAACGACCGTCGGCATGGAGATGGCAAGATCGGACAGGCCATACTCGCCCACCATGAGCGAGGAAACGGGCAGAACGGTCTGCTCATCGCGCATGACGGCAGTGCAGATGCGCTTAACGGCCATGGCGACGCCGTAGTAGGTGGCGTGCTTCTTCTCGATGATGGTGTAGGCGGAGTTCTTGACGTCCTCGGCGATGCGCTTCTCGGCAGCCTCATGCTCCAGATGACCGTGAAGCTCGCAGAAGGTGTTCAGCGGCACGCCGGCAACCTGGGCGCTGGACCAAGCGACAAACTCGGAGTCGCCGTGCTCACCCATGACATAAGCCTGAACGTCGCGCGGGTCAACCTCGACGTGAGCGCCGAGCATCTGCTGCAGACGGCCGGTGTCGAGCACGGTACCGGAGCCGATGACATGGCCCTCGGGCAGACCGGACATCTTGATGGCGGCGTAGGTCAGAACGTCGACCGGGTTGGAGACGATGAGCAGAATGCCGTCGAAGCCAGACTTCTTAATCTCGGGAATAATGGACTTAAAGATGCTGACGTTCTTGTTGACCAGGTCCAGGCGGGTCTCACCGGGCTTCTGGGCAGCGCCAGCGGTGACGACGATCATGGCGGCGT
>CAUBMI010000136.1 GCA_958436995.1 uncultured Collinsella sp. | reverse complement strand
GACCCACCGAGCTGCACCGTGCGCGCACGGCGAGGCGACGGCTCGCGCGAACCGGCGGAATAGTACCTGTTGTCGTAAATCTGATCCATGTGCGCCTTGTGCGGTTGAGGTTTGTTTGCGCTAAGTCCTTTAGTTATAGCACGAGCGCCTGCACCGCCTTCGCCAGCCTTTGCTCGACATAAAAAAGGCGCTGAGCCGTATGGCCCAGCGCCCATGGCGCTTTGCAGCATCCAGTCAAGGCGGGACGGAACCGAGTCAGCCTCCCCCTCACCAAATTCGTCCGTTTAGCGAATGTTGTAGAACGCGGTCTTACCGGCGTAGCGCGCGCTGCCCTCGAGCTCGTCCTCGATGCGGATGAGCTGATTGTACTTGGCGATACGGTCGCTGCGGCACGGGGCGCCCGACTTGATCTGGCCGGCATTGACGCCCACGACCAGGTCGGCGATCGTGGAATCCTCGGTCTCGCCGGAGCGGTGACTCACGATGCAGGCGTAACCGGCCTCCTTGGCGGTCTCGATGGCCTCGAGCGACTCGGTGAGCGTGCCGATCTGATTGACCTTGACCAGGATCGCGTTGGCGGTACCCAGCTCGATGCCCTTCTTGAGGCGCTCGGTGTTGGTGACGAACAGGTCGTCGCCCACCAGCTGCACCTTGTTGCCAATGCGGCGGGTAAGCTCAACCCAACCGTCCCAGTCCTCCTCGGCCATGCCGTCCTCGATGGAGATGATGGGATAGGTGTCGACGAGCTTCTCCCAGTAATCGACCATCTGGGCACTCGTGTACTCAACACCCTCGCCCTTGAGCTCGTACATGCCGGTCTCGGCGTTGTAAAACTCGGTCGAGGCCGGGTCCATGGCGTACATGAAGTCGACGCCGGGCTTAAAGCCAGCCTTCTCGACGGCCTTGGTAATGTACTCGAACGGCTCAGCATTGGTCTTGAGGTTGGGCGCAAAGCCGCCCTCGTCGCCCACGCCGCCGCCCAGGCCGGCCTCGTGCAGCACGCCCTTGAGGGTGTGGTAGACCTCGGCGCACCAACGCAGGCCCTCGGCAAAGCTCGGGGCGCCCACCGGCATGATCATGAACTCCTGGAAGTCGACGTTATTGTCGGCATGCACGCCGCCGTTGAGAATGTTCATCATGGGCGTGGGCAGCAGGTGGGCGTTGACGCCACCCAGGTACTGGTACAGCGAAAGACCCGCCGACTCGGCAGCGGCGCGGGCAACTGCCAGCGACACGCCCAGAATGGCGTTGGCGCCGAGATTGGTCTTGTTGGGGGTACCGTCCGCGGCAATCAGCGCGGCATCGACGGCGCGCTGGTCGAAGGCGTCGAGGCCCACGACGGCGTTAGCGCACTCGTTATTGACGTGCTCGACGGCCTGCGAGACGCCTTTGCCCAGGTAGCGACCCTTGTCGCCATCGCGCAGCTCGCAGGCCTCAAAGGCGCCGGTCGAAGCGCCCGAAGGCACCATCGCGCGGCCGAAGCTGCCGTCCTCGAGCACGACCTCGACCTCGACGGTGGGGTTGCCGCGGCTGTCGAGTACCTCGCGACCGTAGACATCCAAAATATCGCTCATGTTGTCTCCCTCTCACTTGGAAACGGGTTGAATGCTTGGCGACACGGCTTGCACGCTACAGTGGCGCGCAGGTTCATAAGTTAGCCTTATCGCACTTTTTGCATTATGCCCTAAGTTAGCCAAGGGATACAATCTTTTTGAAAAATAATGGGGGCGATGAGAAAGTCCGTCCCGTCGCCCCCGCAGTCTTACTCCTCTGCCTTTGCGGCATCCCAGAGGTCATTGAGGCCGTGGGTCGAAAGCTCGGCCAGATCCACGTGGGCATCGGCCGCCATCTGCTCCATCGCGGCCCAGCGGCGGCGGAACTTTGCCGTGCTGGCACGCAGGGCGCTCTCGGCGTCGATTCCCTCCTTGCGCGCAACGTTGACCAGAGCAAAGAGCAGGTCGCCAAACTCCATCTCGCGCTCGGGCGAGCCGGGAGTCTCGGCCTCAAACTCGGCGCGCTCCTCGGCGACCTCGTCCCACACGTCCTGGACTGTCTCCCACTCAAAGCCCACGGCAGCCGCCTTGCGCGACACCTTCTGAGCCTGCATCAGCGCCGGCAGATGCGTGGGCACGCCGTCGAGCAGGCCCTCGGGCGCAGCCTCGCCCGCTGCCACGGCCTTGTCCTTTGCAGCCTTCTCGGCAAGCTTAACCTCGTCCCAGATCTTGAGCACCTCATCGGAGCTCTCGGCGTCCGCATCGCCAAACACGTGCGGATGACGACGGATGAGCTTGGCGTCGATATCGCGTGCCACATCGGCAAGTGTAAACTCGCCGGCGTCCGCCGCAATCTGCGCATGCAGTACCACCTGCATGAGCACGTCGCCCAGCTCCTCGCGCAGATGCGCCACGTCGTCCGCCTCGATGCAATCGAGCGCCTCGTAGGCTTCCTCGATCATGTTCTTGCCAATGCTGCGGTGCGTCTGCTCGCGGTCCCACGGGCAGCCATCGGGCTGACGCAGACGCCAGATAGTCTGCACCAAATGCTGCAGCTCGGCCGACACGTCGACCAGCGTGGACAGATCGCGCGAGCCCTCGGCATTTTGCCGAGCCATGTGCTGCGCCATGATTATTTCTCCTCCAGGATCACGTGACGGAACGCGCCGCCCTCGTAGATGCCGTAGCTGTGCGTGCCGTCCTTGGGGATGCTCACGCTGCCGGGGTTGAAGAGCCATAGGCCCGGGCGTGCCTCGCTTGCCTCGTTAACCTTGATATGCGTGTGGCCGTAGACGAGCGCGGAGCCCTCGGGCAGCGCGGGCACGTGGTCGACGCTGTTGTGCATGCCGGCGCCAAAGACGTGGCCGTGCGTCAGGAACAGTTCACGGCCGGCCTCATCGAACAGCGTGGCGTAGTCCGCCATGACGGGAAAGTCGAGCACCATCTGGTCGACCTCGGCGTCGCAGTTGCCGCGGACGGCGATGATGCGGTCGGCCAGGGCGTTGAGCAGCGGAATCACGCGCTTGGGGGCGTAGTCGCGCGGCAGGTCGTTGCGCGGGCCGTGGTAGAGCAGGTCGCCCAGCAGCACGATGCGGTCGGGCTGCTCGGATTCGATTGCGGCGACCAGACGCTCGGTCCAGTATGCCGAGCCGTGAATGTCGGAAGCGATGAGGTATTTCATGGTGGTCCTTTCGGGTGGGGCTGATGTGGCCGGGCGCGAGATGTCGCCGGCCGCGCTATTCAAATCGCAGTGCCGAGGCTTGTGCCGTCTGCATCACGCGCTGGAGCGGCACGTTATGCTCGCGGGCAAGACGGGCGCAGTCCTCGTACTCGGGCGCCGCACGCTCACTGCCGTCGGGCAGGGTGGCCACCTTGACGGCCACTTCGCCCCAAGGCGTCGC
>CAUBMI010000135.1 GCA_958436995.1 uncultured Collinsella sp. | reverse complement strand
CTAAAGGAAACGCCCCGACACTCAATCATGCGCGGCCTTTGACCTGGTCCTTTTTAGGCGTGATGAGGTTGGAGACCGCCTTGTACACTGCAAGCGTCAATACCGAGTTAAGCACGGTCTTGATAAGGTTGAACGGCAGCACGGCAGGAATCATGAGCGGGGCGATCACATCGACCGAGCCATACCAGAACCATACGCCAATGGTAAGGTTAGCGACCATAGACAGCGCCGTAGCGGCAATGACACCGAACACTAGGCCAATCACGGCACCCTTATAGGTATGCATCTTCTGGTACACGATAGCCGCGGGCAGAATGTAGCCCAGCGTAGCCACCAGGTTCATAAGTGCGCCGACCCAATCGCCCGTGGTAAGCGCATGGATAACAATCGCCATAGCGGCAACAGCAGTGCCGGCGCCAGGGCCATACGCAAATCCACACACCATCGCCGGCACCAGCGACGGGTCATACGTCAAAAACGGCGCCGAAGGAAGGATGGGCAGCTGCACATACATAAACAGGGCGCCCAAGGCGCACATCAGCGCCATGGTAACGAGCTGTTTGGTGCTCCACCTATTCGTGTTCTCAAAATGGATATGCTGCGACTGTTCAGACATAAGATCACCTGCCTCTTTCATCCGGACTCTAACCGTTGGTACTGGAATCTCACCAGTTCAGCCGGCATGCGAACCAACGCACACACGGGTCGCGGACTCATCGGCTCGGCCGCAGGCATCTCGCCTGCTCCGCGGCACCCCTTTGGCACCGCCCGATTTACCGCCAGTGGGGAATTCCACCCCGCCCTGAAACAGCACTTGCAAGTGTAGCACGAGCAATCGTTCGCGCAAGTATGCCAAGGGTAATTTGTGGTGGGGAAACGCTCCAGAAATGCGGTAGGGACAAGTTAGCGCAACAACCACGTCCTCCATCCGCCCCAAAGTAGCGCGCCTTTCGCGGCAGAGCCGCGAAACAGCGACCGGGACACGCATCCCCCACAACCACGTCCTCCTCCGCCCGCCGACCTCAAGGCCGTAAACGCAGGGAATCCGGGGGCGTGACGGGGTCTTCTCTCCGGAACATTCCGCAGGACGCAAAGAGGCTCCGCAGCGCGAAGCGCGATGCGGAGCCTCTTTGCATGTCCGAGGACGTTCCGGAGAGAAGACCCCGTCACGCCCCCGGATTCCCGGTGGGAGTTCTAGACCTTGTCGGCCTTAGTACATACCGCCGCCCTGCTGACCAGCGGTAGCAGCAGCGATAGCGTCCTCAAGCTGAGTGTTCTTGGGCACATCGGAGACGGTAGCCTCGGTGATGAGAATCAGGCTGGCGACAGAAGCAGCGTTCTGCAGGGTGACGCGGCTGACCTTGACGGGGTCGAGGACGCCCATCTCGATCATGTCGCCCCACTCGCCGTTGGCAGAGTTGAGACCCTGGCCGGCGGGCAGCTCGGCAACCTTGTCGACCACGACAGCGCCCTCAAAACCAGCGTTCTTGGCGATGGTAGCGACCGGAGCAGTCAGAGCCTTCTTGACGATGTCGACGCCGATCTTCTCCTCGGGGTCGTCAAGCTCAACGGCGTCGAGCGCAGGAGCAGCGTCCATGAAGGCGACGCCGCCGCCGGCGACAATGCCCTCCTCGACAGCAGCACGGGTAGCCTGCAGGGCGTCCTCGACGCGGTGCTTGATCTCCTTGAGCTCGGACTCGGTAGCAGCGCCGACCTTGATGACGGCAACGCCACCGGAGAGCTTGGCCAGGCGCTCCTGGAGCTTCTCACGGTCGAAGTCAGAGGTGGTGTTCTCCATCTCGCCCTTGATCTGAGCGATGCGGGCGTCGATGGCCTCCTTGGAGCCAGCGCCGCCGACGACGACGGTGTTATCCTTGGAGATAGTGACGGACTTAGCGGTACCAAGCATATCGGCGGTGATGTCAGCGACCTTCACGCCCAGCTCGTCCAGAGCAGCCTGACCACCGGTGAGGACGGCGATGTCCTCGAGGATGCGCTTGCGGCGATCGCCGTAGCCCGGGGCCTTGACGGCGCAGACGTTGAGGGCGCCACGGATCTTGTTGAGGACCAGGGTAGGCAGAGCCTCGCCATCGATGTCCTCAGCGATGATGAGCAGGCCACGGCCAGCGCGCTGGACAGCCTCGAGAACAGGCATGATGTCCTGGACGCTGGAGATCTTCTGGTCGGTGATGAGGATGTACGGATCCTTCATCACGGCCTCCATGCGGTCGTTATCCGTGACGAAGTAAGCGGAGACATAGCCCTTGTCGAACTGCATGCCCTCGACGGTGTCGATGGTGATGTCAAACGTCTGGGAATCCTCGACGGTGATGACGCCGTCCTTGCCCACGACCTCCATGGCCTCGGCGATCTTCTCGCCGACCTCGGGGTCACCGGCGGAGATGGTACCGACGGAAGCAATCTGCTCCTTGGTCTCGACCGGCTTGGCCTGCTTCTTCATCTCGGCGACGGCGGCGTTGACGGCCTTGTCGATGCCGCGACGGATGGCCAGCGGGTTGGCGCCAGCGGCGACGTTGCGCAGACCGTCGTTGACGATGGCTTGAGCGAGCAGGGTTGCGGTGGTGGTGCCGTCACCCACGGTGTCGTTGGTCTTGGTGGCGACCTCCTTCACCAGCTGAGCGCCCATGTTCTCGATGTTGTCCTCGAGCTCAATCTCCTTAGCGACGGAAACGCCGTCGTTGGTGATGGTCGGGGCACCGAACGTGCGCTGCAGAGCGACGTAACGGCCCTTGGGGCCCATGGTGACGGTAACGGCGTCGGCCAGAGTGTTGACGCCCTTGGCGAGCTTAGCGCGGGCATCGGTGTTGAACGTAATGTTCTTTGCCATGGTGAGTAATCCTCCAAAAGAAATGTGACTCGCGTCGCCGCTTCCGAGTCCTATGCGGCGGGCGCGTTCAAAGACGAATCAGAGATTCTGACGAGACTAGGCCTCGACGACAGCGTAGATGTCGTCGGCGCGCATCAGCAGATACTTCTCGCCGTCGACCTTGACCTCGTTGCCACCGAACTTACCGTAGATGACAACGTCGCCAACCTTGACGTCCATGGGGATGCGATCGCCCTTGTCGTTGACCTTACCGGCGCCAACGGCAACGATGGTGCCGCGCTGCGGCTTCTCCTGAGCGTTGCTGGCGATATACAGACCAGAAGCGGTCTTCTGCTCGGCCTCGTCGGGCTTGACCAGGACGCGATCTGCAAGCGGCTTCAAAGACGACATGCTTGTTTCCTCCTTTGTGGGCCGCGCGGTCATGCCGCGCGGGTTAACCCTTTTTGTTTGCGTACGCGTTGAATGGTACCCACGAATGGCGGGTTATACAACACGGAGTCAAAAAATCTTATTTTTTGGCACTTAGATTTTCTGAATGCCGGGGGATAACTTAGCGGTGGCTCCCGGGGCGGACCGGAGGGCATGAAGTTTGCTGCTCTACAGTCCTGCGCAAGACGGAAAGCACATTAAGTGCTTTCCT
>CAUBMI010000134.1 GCA_958436995.1 uncultured Collinsella sp. | reverse complement strand
CGGGTCTCACCGGGCTTCTGGGCAGCGCCAGCGGTGACGACGATCATGGCGGCGTCGGCGACATCGGAATAATCGCCGGCGTAGATCTTCATCGGCTCGGCAAACGTCATGCCGTGCGCGATATCCAGGGCCTCACCCTCGGCGCGGTTCTTGTCCACGTCGATGAGGACCATCTCGGAGAACAGACCGCTCTGCATCAGCGCGAACGCCGAAGACGAACCGACGAAACCGCAGCCGACAATAGCGACCTTCTTCTCGTTAACCATTAGAAACTCCCATCTCTCTCCACAAACAAGCCACCCGGGAACGACCCGAGCGGCTTGTCGTAATCCCAATACATCCAATCGGGACTTTGATTATGCTCCTATTCGCAGCCAAAAATCGACCGTTTACCGAAATTGTTTGCAGGATTCGTAAAATAACTGCACGAAATCGGTTTCGAGCTATTGACGCAACGGAAAGACACCCTAATACAGGCCCGCCTCACGAATGGCCTCGACAGCCAGAGCGATCTGCTCGGGTGGCAAAACCAGCGCCATGCGCACGTGCCCCTCGCCCGAAGGCCCAAAGCTCGCACCCGGCGTTACCACAACGCCGGCCTTCTCCATGAGCTCCTCGCAAAACGCCATGGAATCGGTACGGCCGCCGGGAAGCTTGGCCCACACAAACATGGAACCATGCGCATTGGGGCGCTCCCAACCCAGGCCCTCCAGACCGTCGCACAGGGCATCGCGGCGCTCCTGGTACTTCAGGCGCTGCGCCTCGACCTCATCGCGCGGACCGTTCAAGCAGGCGATGGCAGCCTTTTGGATCGGGAAGAACATGCCAAAGTCGATCTGGCTGCGCAGCTTGGCAAAGGCCGAGACAACGTCTTCGCGACCGACCAAAAAGCCGATGCGGGCACCGGTGACGTTAAACGACTTGGAGAGCGAGAAAAACTCCACGCCCACCTCGAGCGCGCCGGGATACTGCAAAAAGCTTCCGCCCGGCTCGCCGTCAAACACGATGTCGGAGTATGCGTTGTCGTGCACAATCAGCAGGTCGTGCTCACGGGCAAAGGCGATGATCTCCTCGTAGACCTCGGGCGTGCCCACCGAGCCCACCGGGTTGGCGGGCAGCGACACGATCATATACTTGGCACGATCGGCCACCTCGGGATCGATGCCCGCCACATAGGGCAGGTAATTATGCTCGGCAACCAGCGGATAGTACTCGAGCTTAGCATCGGCGATCTTGGCGCCCGCCTCAAAGACCGGGTAGCACGGATCGGGCACCAGGATGGTGTCGCCCGGATCGAGCAGGGCCAGACCCAAGTGGCCCACGCCCTCCTGCGTGCCGTTGCACGACTGCACCATAGACGGCGTAATGCCCAAAACGCCAAAGCGGCGCTCATAGTAATCGCACACGGCTTGCTTGAGTTCGGGCAGGTCGCGCAGGGCATACTTCCACATCTCGGGGTCCTGGGCCGCTTGCGTGAGCGCCTCGACCACGTGGTCGTACGGCTTAAAGTCGGGCGTTCCCACGCTCATGTTGTAAATGGTCTTACCCTGAGCCTTCAGCGTGAGCAGCTTGTTGTTGAGCGAGGCGAAGACCTCCGCGCCAAAGCGGTCGAGACGCTGCGATGCCTGCATGGTGCCACCTTTCGATATAAAAAACGCGGCGCTCCGACAAGAGCGCCGCGCGATACGGGCCATCAGATTGCAAAAGTGTAACGCTTGCAAACCCCGTATTGGTTCAATTTAGCCAACCTTAGTCAATTGGATTGAGCGCGTCGATCTGCGCAAGCCACAGATGCGAGCTGGCGTCACTCGGCATACGCCAATCGCCGCGCGGGCTGAGCGTCACCGAGCCCACCTTGGGACCATCGGGCAGGCAGCTGCGCTTAAACTGCTGGGCAAAGAAGCGACGGTAGAACGTACGCAGCCACGTATGGATAGTGACCTTGTCGTAGACGCCCTCGAAGCTCTTGAGCGACATGCGGTAGATCTTACCCGGCTCAAAGCCAAAACGCAGCAGGTAGTAGAGGAAGTAGTCGTGCAGCTCGTACGGGCCCACCAAATCCTCGGTCTTCTGCGCAATCTCGCCGTCGCCCGTGGGCGGCAGAAGTTCGGGAGACACCGGCGTATCGAGGATATCGAGCAGCACCTTGGCGATGCGCCCGCCAAAGACATCGGCCGCATAGCGCACCAGATGGCGCACGAGCGTCTTGGGAACGCTCGAGTTGACGGCGTACATGCTCATATGGTCGCCGTTGTACGTAGCCCAGCCGAGCGCCAGCTCCGACAGGTCGCCGGTGCCGATGACAAAACCGCCAGCCTGGTTGGCCAGGTCCATCAGGATCTGCGTACGCTCGCGGGCCTGGCTGTTCTCGTAGGTCACGTCCTGCACGGCCGGATCGTGCTCAATGTCTCTAAAGTGCTGCTCCACGGCCGCGTGAATCGAAACCTCGCGGAAGCTCACGCCCAGGTCGCGGGCGAGCGACTCGGCATTCGACTTGGTGCGGTGCGTCGTGCCAAAGCCGGGCATGGAGACCGCCGTGATACCCGTGCGCGGCAGCCCCAGTGCATCGAAAGCACGCACAGTCACAAGCAGCGCCAGCGTGGAGTCCAAGCCGCCCGAAAGACCGATAACAGCCGCCTTGGTGCCCGTGTGGGCAAGGCGTGTCTTGAGGCCCGCGGTCTGCAGGTCGAGAATAGTCTCGCAACGCTCGGCCAGATCACCGTGGTCGGCCGGCACAAAAGGCGCGCGAGGGAAAACACGGTCGATATCGCAGGCATCGCGCAGGACAGACTCTTCGGCCAACACGCCCTCAAAAGAGAACTCAACGGTCGTGGCCTCCGGCGCATCGTCGGCGCGCGTCCACGTCGTCGAGCGACGGCGCTCGGCAACCAAGCGGTCAAGATCGACATCGGCGACCGCCATATCGCAGGTGAGAAGCCCGGTCGCGGCAAGCTTAGAGCCGTTTTCGTAGATCAGGTTCTCGCCCGCAAAGACCATGTCGGTCGTAGATTCGCCCTCACTCGCATCCGCGTAGGCATAGGCGCAGTACAGGCGCGCACTCTGGTTGGAGATGAGGCTGCGGCGGTAATCCGCCTTGCCGATAATCTCGTCCGAGGCCGACGGGTTGAGGATCACCGTCGCGCCAGCAAGCGCCATCTCGGTCGAGGGGGGCGCCGGTACCCACAGGTCCTCGCACACCTCGACACCCAGCACCAGATCCTCGGCACCTTCATCGCAGCAGCGGTAGACAAGCCCCGAGCCAAGCGGCACCGGACCCTGACCAGCAAATTCAATCCACACGGGATCGGCCGGCGCCGGAGCAAACCAGCGGCGCTCATAAAACTCTCCGTAGTTGGGCAAGTACTTTTTGGCCGTAAGGCCCAAAAGCTCGCCCGCACAGCACACGGCGGCGCAATTGTAGATGTTTTCGGCCACCGCGACGGGAAGACCGATGGTAAAGACGATCGGCAGCTCACGGGTTTTATCGAGAATGCGCACGAGCGCCGCCTCGCAGGCATGCAGCAGCGTGCGGTTATGGAACAGGTCGGCCGCGGTATAGCCGCACA
>CAUBMI010000133.1 GCA_958436995.1 uncultured Collinsella sp. | reverse complement strand
CGATGGGCAGGCCGCCGCCGATGCGACGGAAGGGAGCGAAGGCCTGAAGGGCCGTGTCGATTGCCGAAAGAATGAGCGCGACCTGGATGATGTCGGTACTCTGCTGGCTATTAAAGCCGTAGACGCCGGCCATAATGACAGCCGGGGTGATGATACCGGCAAACGAAGCCAGTACGTGCTGAAGGGCACACGGGATCATTTCTTTAACGGGAGGCATGCCTTCACGAGTGAACAGGGCTTCAGTGCCGTTCTTAACCGTCTCCTGGGTCATTTGACCACCAATCCTCGAAGTAGTTGTTTTCGCATCTAACGCTCTATTGTGACGCAGTGCGGGGTTGAGGTTGTGCCTTCGTTGCATATCGTATTAAAGATTTTTCTCATTCTCAATAATAATTTTTTGTTATCAGACTGTTCTTGAGCTGGGATTATGCATTTCCGCAGGTCAGGAAAGTGCCTGGTCAAAATAACATCTAACTTTTCTTTTGGTCGACCGTTTACCGCCAAATTCCTACCGCTCGTCCGTATTACGCAATGTACCTGCGAATATGCGAGGCAATAGACACCGTGTTACCATGAGAAAAAATTGTTATGAACATTTCCGATTTCACCCCAAGGAGTTGCCTGTGAACGAGACCGTACGTCGCTTTTTGCCGATGGTCGATTTCCTGGAGCAAGTACTCGGCAAAAACAGCGAAATCGTGCTGCATGATTTCTCGGATCCCGACCACGCCATCGTCGATATTCGCAACGGCATCGTGAGCGGCCGTAAGGTCGGCGGTCCCGCCACCGATCTGGCGCTCAAGATCATGCACGACCCAAAGTATCGCGACCTGCCGTTTATTACGGGCTACGAGGGGCGCGGTGCCGGTGGCAAGACGTTGGAGTCAGCGACGTACTTTATCCGCGAGGATAAAGAGATCGTCGGCATGCTCTGCGTCAACACCGACCTCTCGACCGTACGCTCCATCAACGCCATGGCGCAGCAGCTCATGGCGTGCTTCGACGCAGCGCCGACGCGCACGGAGCCCGCCCCTATCGAGGTCGAAAGCCTTTCGGAGTCCACCCAGGAGCTCATCGACCGCAGCATTGCCGAGTTGCTGAGCGCGCGCGGGCTGGATGTAGCGTCGCTTGGTCAGAGCGACCGCGTGGACGTCATTCGCCACCTCAACGGCAACGGGGTGTTCATGCTCAAGGGCGCCGTGGCCTGCGCCGCCACCGCGCTGGGCATCTCGGAGCCCAGCGTGTACCGCTACCTGCAAAAAGTCCGCAAGGAGGGCTAACGAGCAAAATGGAGCGCGGCTCCACAAGCGATTCGTCACTTGACAAAAGACCCTGCAGCTCGCACTGCAGGGTCTTTTTGCATGTCATGTTTAGTTGTTGCCAACGCCTTAGAGAGCGGCGACAACCTCGATCTCGACCAGACCGCCAGCCGGAAGAGCGGCAACCTGGAAAGCGCTGCGTGCGGGGAACGGAGCCTCGAACTTGGAGGCATAAATCTCGTTCACGGCAGCGAAGTCGGCGATGTCGGCCAGGTAGACCGTGGTCTTGACGACATCGGCAAAGGTGGCGCCGGCAGCGGTCAGCAGGGCCTCGACGTTAGCAAGGGACTGCTTGGCCTGGGCCTCGACGCCCTCGGGCATCTTACCGGTTGCGGGGTCGATGCCCAGCTGGCCGGACAGGAACACCATGTTGCCGGCCTGGATACCGGGGGAATACGGGCCGATGGCTGCGGGTGCGTTATCGGAAGACACGACGGTCAAGCTCATGTTTTTCTCCTTACGATCAGTTGAGAGAGCGTGAGCGCGGCGTTCACACCGGGAGGCACAGTTCGGTCTGAACACCGCGCTTAACTGGGATAGTAGGGGATGAGTTTGCCCGATGCAAGATAATTATCAGCTTTCGAGAATATTTTATCGCCCAACGGTTTCCCCGGACCGCTGAACGGTTCTCATGTGAAGCAGCCAGTCCAAGCTGCTGAAGACTTTATCCCGCTTAGGGCACGGGCATCGCCTGCCGCGATGGCACCACTATACTTTTGAGTATCTGAGCATTTTGAAAGGCAGGATATGACCGCAACCGCCAGTCGAACCACCAACCGTAGACCCGAGCTCTTGGCCCCCGCCGGAGGCCCGGAGCCCTTCGCCGCCGCACTCGCTGCCGGGGCAGACGCCATCTACTGTGGCATGGGCAGCTTCAACGCCCGCCGCAAGGCAACGAACTTTACCGACGAGGCCTTTGAGCAGGCCTGCCGCGCTGCACACCTGGCCGGCTCGCGCGTCTACGTCACGGTCAACATCGTCATCAAGCAGTCCGAGATGGCCGATGCGTTGCAACTCATCCATCGCTGCTCCACGCTGGGCGCCGACGCCTTTATCATCCAGGACTGGGGTCTGTTCTTTGAGGTCAAGCGCACGATGCCCGGCATCGAGACGCACATCTCAACCCAGGCGAACATCCATGACGACCGCGGAACCATCTGGTGCCGCGAGCAGGGCGCCGACCGCGTGACCCTCTCGCGCGAGCTCTCCATCGACGAGATCGCCGCCATCCACGACGCCGCGCCCGATGTCGACCTCGAGGTCTTTAGCCACGGTGCCATCTGCTTTTGCTACTCGGGTCTGTGCCTGCTGTCGAGCTTTGCCATGGCGGGCCGCTCGGCCAACCGCGGCATGTGCGCCCAGCCCTGCCGCTTGCCCTACGAGCTGATCGACGAGAACGGTCGCTCGCTCTCCCCTGCCGGTCGCGAGCGCGCGCTGTGCCCACGTGACACCAACACCTCACAACTTGTTCGCCGCCTGTATGACGCCGGCGCTGCGTCGCTCAAGCTCGAGGGCCGCATGAAGGCGCCCGATTACGTGTATTCCATCGTCGACGTGTATCGTCATCAGATTGATGACATGCTGGCCGGAACCACCGTTGCCAAGGACGAGAAAGCCGCCCGCCAGCGCCAGCTCAAGCGCTGCTTTAACCGCGACTTTACGCACGCCTATCAGGACGGCACCTCGGGCGACGAGATGATGAGCTATGAGCGTTCCAACAACCGCGGCCAGATCGTGGGCACGGTGCTGGGCAGCCGCCCGGCCAACCGCGATGTGCGCGGCCTCAAGCCCGACGACCGCCGTCGCCGCGCCGCCATCGCCCGCATTGAGCTGTTTGAGCCCGTGGGCAAGGGCGACCTGCTGGAGCTTCGCCACGATAACGAGTTTGACCAGTTCCTGACCACCATTGCCGCCGATGATGCCGCAGCCGGTGAAGTCATCGAATGTCGCGTACCCCGCAGCATGCCCGAGGGCTGCCGCGTCCGCGTGATTCGTAGTCAGCGTGCCATCGACGCCGCCGGCGCCGCGCTCAAGCGTGATGTGCTGCACCGCCGAGCTGTTGATGTGTCCGTCGTGGCGCGTCTGGGCGAGCCGTTTACCGTTACGCTCACCTGCTGCGACGACCCTTCGCTTACGGCCACGGCCACGGGCTTTACCGTCGAAGCCGCCAAGACCCGTGCGGTCGAGGCGTCCGATCTGGTTGAGCACGTCGGCCGCATGGGTTCCTCTCCCTTTGAGGCTGCGAGCTTTGAGGTGGCGCTCGATGAGGGCTGTGGCATGGGTTTCT
>CAUBMI010000132.1 GCA_958436995.1 uncultured Collinsella sp. | reverse complement strand
GGCGGCTGATCCGGTCCGACCGGGCCGCGCGGCAAGGAGATATATTGCCAGACCGCGAAGCCCTGTGGGTCGTCAATTCCACTCTTCACAAGTCCTACACAACATATCGCTTTCTATAGCTAATAGAAAGACTGGTGCGGATCTTCCGCACGTATCAGATGATGACCCTTTGGTTTAGAAATATATAGAGATCGGTCACCTGTAAGTGTCTATCTACCCGCGCTTTTAGCAATGTAAACCGCGCTTCAGATAAAAAGAGGGAGCGCCGCGCACAACGCGACACTCCCCTAGCGATTCAAGAGAATCTATTAGGCCTCGAGAGCCTTCTTGGCAATGGCAGCCAGCTCGTTGAAGGACTCGATGTCCTCGTAAGCCATCTGAGCCAGGACCTTGCGGTCGAGCTCGATGCCGGCAACCTTCAGGCCGTGCATGAACTGAGAGTAAGAGATGTCGTTCAGGCGAGCAGCAGCGTTGATACGGGTGATCCAGAGAGAACGGATCTCGCGCTTCTTGTTGCGGCGATCACGATACTGATACTGCAGGGAGTGCTGGACCTGCTCTTTAGCATGCTTGTAAGTACGCGAAGCGGCACCGTAGTAACCCTTCGCACGGTGCATAACGGTACGGCGCTTCTTCTTGGCGGCAACAGCGCGCTTAATACGTGCCATGTTCTATCAACTCCTAGACGGTAAAACGAAAAACGGGAACGCGAACTTAGGCGAGACGCGACTTGATGACCTTGCGGTCGGCAGCGGCGATCTCGGTCTCCTGACGGAAGCCACGCTTACGCTTGGTGGACTTCTTGCTCAGGATGTGGCTCTTGAAAGCCTTGGCGCGCATAAGCTTGCCGGTACCAGTCTTGCGGAAACGCTTCTTGGTGCCGCTGTGGGACTTCATCTTAGGCATGAAATACTCCTTAATCGGTTACAGAACACTAGTTACTTGCTATCGCTTGCCGCTTTATCCTCATCGAAGGCGCCCTTAATCGGGGCGAGCAGCATAAGCATGTTACGGCCTTCCATCTTAGGCTTGGACTCGACCGTAGCGTAAGGCTTGAGATCCTCGGCGAGACGCTCGAGAACGTTAAGGCCCTGCTCCGGGTGAGCCATCTCACGGCCGCGGAACATGATGGTGATCTTAACGCGTGCGCCCTTCTTGAGGAAACGCAGAACGTGGCCCTTCTTGGTCTCGTAGTCGCCAACGTCGATCTTGGGTCGGAACTTCATTTCCTTGACCTCGACCTTGGACTGGTTCTTACGAGCAGCCTTGGCCTTCATGGCCTGCTGGTACTTGAACTTACCGTAGTCCATGACCTTGCAGACCGGCGGCTCCGCGTTGGGAGCGATCTCGACCAGGTCGAGACCCTGATCGTCGGCGACGCGCTGGGCATCGCGGATGGCGAACAGGCCGAGCTGAGAGCCATCGACGCCAATCAAACGACACGAAGATGCAGTGATCTCGTCGTTGATGCGGGTGTCATCAGACTTAGCTATTTTCCCTACCTCCATTCATAAAAAAATAACCCGGCGCTTCTCAGCAACCAGGTCGTACACATAGACTTCCTCGATTTGAGGAAGGGAATCTAAGTTGTATGACCAGTCAGCTGCTCATTGGCGCCAAAAGGTGGGAACCCTCAGGTTCCTCTTTAGGGCATTGCGGGAACAACGCCTTGCGAATAATAACACGTACAGCGCGTTATCACATTACGTACACGAAAAAGGGACCTTGACCCCCTTGAACGCTCGCTTGCATGTATGGTGCTCGAGGCGAGACTCGAAGGGCCTTCGCTTCGCGAAGCCCCGGGCTTCGGGCGCGTGGCGCCCTCGCCACGCTCCGCTACAAACAGGCCACAGGCCTGTTTGCTTAACGCTTCGCGCGCTCACGCGAGTTCGGCACGAAAAAGGGGGCCGCAACCCCCTTGAACGCTCACTTGCATGTATGGTGCCCGAGGCGAGACTCGAACTCGCACGTTGTTGCCAACGGTGGATTTTGAGTCCACTGCGTCTGCCAATTCCGCCACTCGGGCACGCAATGCGTGAGTTAGTTTATCACAGCTTTCTACCGATTAGTCCGAAAATGGAACTTCGAGCATTTCGATGAGTTCGACCGTGCGGAGCATCTCGCGCCGACGGCATCCGCGACCGTCGACCGAAGCCTCACCCATCTGGTTATCGTAAGGGTCCTCGCGCATGCCGTCGAAAGAGGGCTCAAACTCTGCCTGGAATCGATTGTTGGCCACCATACGCCACGGGTCGAGATTGCCAAAGTAGTGACGGCGGCGCCACTCCTCCCCCATCCTGCGAGCAGAAGATCCAAATGACACGTCGGCGTTGAGCCATCCGGTCTGCGGCGTATAGAACTCTGCCCAGTCGTGCGACCCCACCGAATCGGGCGCAACATACAGGCCGCTCTGCCAACGGGCAGGCACGCCCGCGATACGGCACATGGTGATAAACGTGAGCGCCATAACGCCGCAATCGCCGCGGAGCGAATGCGCGCAGTCATCGGCAATAGATCCCAAAAGCAAGTACGGCGGCTGATAGCGATAGTCGATGTACTGCGTCAGGTAATCATAGATAGCACGGGCGCGATCGAGCGGATCCTCGAGCCCGTCAATGACACGGGCTGTCAGCTGCTGTAGATACGGCGTGAATGCAATGTGCGGACGGTCCTCGGAGGTGTCCACGGGCAGTGGCGCGTCCATGCAAGGATGCACCGGAAGCGCACCCCCATAGACATCACGATAAGCGGCATCAATTTGATAGCGATAGGTCACCGAGAATGAGCGCTCACTCGAAGAAGACCACGAGGCGGTACGCGCCGAAGCATTCGCGGGGGCAACAGCACCCTCCGGCGTCATATCGAGAACCTCGATATGAGACTGTTGACGACAGGCGGCGGCAACGGGTAGCCACGCGCGAACGGTCTCCCCTTCCAGAGCGCCGGGGACAGACACGGACGCTTTAAGCGTAATGACGCGAGCCAATCCGTTTTGTGACTCCATCTCCTTGAGCATCTCGTTGCGCAGTGCTATTCCGTCCGTAGAATCGGGCCGCATGCCGGGAACCTCTTTGGGATATACGCGAAGCGAATCGAGGAAGCTGTCGAGAACGAACAGTTCGCCATCGATAAAGCGCCAGTCAATACGCTTACGATTAATCAGGTCATCAAACTGCTCTTCGGTAAACTCTGGCCACTCCTCGCGAATCATCGCAATAGCCTGGTCGCGCGACACCGAAAAATGAAGCGGCGTCTCGAGCATGCGATACCGCTCGGCACGAACACAAGCAGCCAGCGAAGGCTCGGGGTTCTGCTCCAAAAGGCGATCGCAGGCAGCAACAGCCTGCGTCAAATACCCGGCATCCATAAGACGAAGAATCTCGGGCGGCAGTCCAACATCGAGATGACGAAAGTCATCACAGCAAACATCAGCAGAGCAACCAACTGGACCCTCGTCAATAACCTTCCCATCCGAAGGCAGCACATCAATAACAGCCATACCAAACTCCAAGTCATTAGAACGCTTGAAGCACATTGTAGCGAGATAAAAAAGAAAGCCCCAACAAAGGAGCCATCAACACCGCTGAACGGTAGTCAATAAATAAATTCAGCCCAGTAACCCTG
>CAUBMI010000131.1 GCA_958436995.1 uncultured Collinsella sp. | reverse complement strand
ACTTTGAGCTCGCCGACAAGCTGGGCGCCATCGTCAACTTTGACGACATCAGCCACATCGAGTTCTTTGAGCGCGTTGCGGGGCCCATCCCCAAGACGATCAGCTGCCGCTTTAATCCGGGCGGCCTGTTCCAGCTCTCCAACGGCATCATGGATAACCCCGGCGACTCCAAGTACGGCATGACCACCGAGCAGCTCTTCGAGGCGTTCCGCATGCTCAAGGCCAAGGGCGCCGAGGACTTTGGCATCCACGCATTCCTTGCCAGCAACACCGTCACCAACGACTACTACCCCAAGCTCGCGCGCATCCTCTTTGAGCTTGCCGTGCGCCTGGAGCGCGAGACCGGCGCACACGTCGCCTTCATCAACCTGTCCGGCGGCGTCGGCATCCCCTACCTGCCCGAGCAGCAGGCCAACGACATCCACGCCATCGGCGAGGGGGTGCACGCGGCCTACGACGAAATCCTGGTTCCCGCCGGTATGGGCGATGTGGCCATCTGCACCGAGATGGGCCGCTTTATAATGGGCCCCTATGGATGTCTGGTCACCAAAGCCATCCATGAGAAGCAGATTTACAAGAACTATATCGGCGTGGACGCAAGCGCCGTCGATCTGATCCGCCCTGCCATGTATGGCGCCTACCACCACATTACGGTGATGGGCCAGCCGGGTGGCGCCGACAAGACCGCGGCGCCTGTCACAAACACGTACGACATTACGGGCAATCTGTGCGAGAACAACGACAAGTTCGCCATCGACCGCGAGCTGCCGCAGATCGACATGGGTGATGTGCTCGTGATCCACGATACCGGCGCGCATGGCTACTCCATGGGCTACAACTACAACGGCCGCCTGCGCTCCGCCGAGGTGCTGCTGCGCCCCGACGGCTCGGCCGACCTTATCCGCCGCGCCGAGCGCCCGGGCGATTATTTTGCCACGCTCGACGTGCTGCCGTGCGGCCGTGGGCTGCTGGCCAAATCGCGTGCCGAAAGCGCTCGTCGTCGCGCTCAGGACGAGCGCCTGGCCGTCGCCGCCCAATGGAACAAACGCATCCAGATCGCGGAAGCGAAGGAGAAGAACATGGATATCCGCAACCTCGAGGGCTCGATCGTCGCCCTTGTCACGCCGTTTAAAAAGGACGGCAGCGTCGACTTTGACGCACTCGAGCGCCTTATCGATTTCCAATTACAAAATGGCACCGACGCCATCCTCACCCTGGGCACCA
Organism: uncultured Collinsella sp.; assembly: GCA_958436995.1. GTDB lineage: Bacteria > Actinomycetota > Coriobacteriia > Coriobacteriales > Coriobacteriaceae > Collinsella. The sequence goes on along the minus strand of CAUBMI010000131.1, from coordinate 2,429 downwards.
CCGGCGAGAGCGCCACGATGACCGACGACGAGGACAACTCCGTTGTCGCCGCCGTGGTCAAGCATGTTGCAGGACGCGTCCCCGTCATCGCCGGCTCGGGCTCCAACTCCACGCAAACCATGCTCACCAAGTCGCTCACCTACCAAGGCTTGGGAGCCGACGGCCTGCTGCTCATTACCCCCTACTACAACAAGTCCAACGAAGAGGGCATCTACCAGCACTTTAAGACCGTCGCCGATGCCGTGGACATCCCCTGCATCCTGTACAACATCCCCGGCCGTTGCGGCTGCGGCATCAGCGAGCGCAACGTAGAGCGCCTGGCCGCACATCCCAACATCATGGGTATTAAGGAAGCCTCGGGCAACGTCACCTACGCGGCCAAGATCGCCCACCTGCTGTCCGACGACTTCCGCATGTACTCGGGCGAGGACGCCCTCACCGTGCCGCTCATGAGCCTGGGCGCTTCGGGCACCATCAGCGTGTGGGCCGACGTTCAGCCGCAGCTCGTGCACGACATGTGCCGCGCCTATCTGGACGGCGACGTGGAGCGCGCCCGCGATATCCAGATTGCCGGCCAGCCGCTCATCAATGCCCTCTTTAGCGAGGTCAACCCCATCCCCGTCAAGGAAGCACTCGCCCAGATGGGTATGATCGAGGCAAACTACCGCATGCCGCTGCGCCCCATGGCAGACGACACGCGCTCCGCACTTACCGATGCTCTGAAAGGAGCTGGTCTGCTTGATTAAGACCGTCATTATGGGAACGGGCCGCATGGGCTCGCTCATCCGCACCACCGCCGAGGGCATTGTCAACACCGCTGGAAAGCCCGTTTTTGACATCGTCGCCCAGATCGGCTTCGACTTGTCCGAGCTCGAGAGCGCACCGGCCGCCGATGTAATCATCGACTTCTCGAACGTCGTGACCTTCGATGCCGTTGTCGCCTATGTCGAGCGCACGGGTGCCGCACTCGTTTCCGGCACCACGGGCTATACGCCCGAGCAGGTGGATCGCCTGCGCGAGCTGGGTCAGAACGCCCGTGTTATGCACTCGGGCAACTACTCTATCGGTATCGCCGCCCTGCGCCATCTGGTTGCCCAGGCCACGCGCGAGCTGCCCGGCTTTGACTGCGAAATCGTCGAGACGCACCATAATCAAAAGGTCGACGCCCCCAGCGGCACTGCCAAGTTGTTGCTCGACGCCGTCGTCGAAGCCGAGCCCGAGGCAGGCTACCACCCCGTCTATGGCCGCGAGGGCATGTGCGGCGCGCGCGACCCCAAGGAGATCGGCATGCACTCGCTGCGCGGCGGCACCGTCGCCGGCGTGCACGAGGTAAGCTTTTTCGGCCAGGACGAGGAGGTCACGCTCACGCACCGCGCCACGAGCCGTCAGATCTTCGTCAACGGCGCCCTGGCAGCCGCGCAGAAGCTCGTCACCCGCGAGCCTGGCTTCTATACGTTCGACCAGGTCATGTTTGCCTAACCAGGTATCAACCGGATCCACTCAAAGGAGAGACAGCAAATGAGTAATGCAGCCGAGATGGACGCACAGGAGATTATCAACTACATCGCAACCGCGCCCAAGAAAACGCCCGTCAAACTGTACGTGCGCGAAAAGCCGGGCATGAAGGTCCAGTGGGGCAATGCGCACGTCTACGGCGGTCGTCGTGGCAAGACCGTCTTTGGTGACTGGGATGAGCTCAAGGCAATCCTCGACGCCAACGCCGACTCCATCGACTACTACGACGTAGAGAACGACTGCCGCAACTCCGCCGTGCCCATGCTCGACCTCAAGGGTATCAACGCCCGCATCGAGCCGGGCGCGATCATCCGCGACCGTGTCGAGATTGGCGATCGCGCCGTCATCATGATGGGCGCCATCATCAACATCGGCTCCGTCATTGGCGAAGGCTCCATGATCGACATGGGCGCTGTGCTGGGCGGCCGCGCCACCGTGGGCAAGAACTGCCACATCGGCGCCGGCACCGTGCTGGCAGGCGTCGTGGAGCCCGCCAGTGCCACGCCCGTCATCATCGAGGACGACGTTATGATCGGCGCCAATGCCGTGGTCCTGGAGGGCGTGCACGTAGGCAAGGGCGCTGTCGTTGCCGCCGGCGCCGTGTGCGTCGAGGACGTCCCCGCCGGTGCCGTCGTGGCCGGTGTCCCCGCCCGCGTCATCAAGATGCGCGACGAGAAGACCGACAGCAAGACCGGCCTGGAAGAGGGCTTACGTCAACTCTAGGGCTGCGCAGTTTTACCAAACCGCGCAACTAGTCGACGCTGCAAACGGCCCAGAGCGGCAATCTGACGTTCAATCGTCGGGCATGACAAAAAGGTCAATGCCCTCCTCTTTCACGTCACCTTGCTCGCTCTGGGGCGTTTTCGCTCATATGACCCAATCCGCTGTCAAGAGCCACAATGACCCCGCCGACC
>CAUBMI010000130.1 GCA_958436995.1 uncultured Collinsella sp. | reverse complement strand
TCAAAGCCCAGCTCGTTGAGGCGCTGGCGGGCAAACTCATAGCCCAACAGCGTGGGGTTGCACTTGATGTAGGTGTTGAGGCCCTTCTCGGTGATCAGATAGGTCGCGATGCGCTCGATCTCCGCCGGCGGGCAGCCGTGCAGGGTAGACTCGGTGATGGAGTTGGAGACGCGCGCCGGGATGGACTCGACAAACGCGGCGTCAACATGCTCAAACTTGTCCAGGTTAGCGAGAGCCCAGGCACGGCACTCGTTCCAGACGTCGGAGCCGCTGGCGTCCTTCATGCCCTCGATGTAGGCGTCGACCTTGGGGCTCTTAATGCCCTCCAGGTCATAGCCCACCGACATGTTGAAGACAAAGCCGTCCGGGCTGCCCAGACCGTACTCGCGAGCGATCAGGTGGCAGGCAAACCATGCCTTCACGTACTCGGCAAAGGCCTGCGGAACCTCGAGCTCGGTCGACCACTCGCAGTTGTAGCACTCGTCCTGAGCCACGATGCAGGGCTTGTTGACGCACTTGGAGAGCTCCTCGCCGTCCATAACCTGGACGGTCTTGAGCTCAAAGAAGCGAGAACCGGCCACATAGGATGCCACGATGTTCTGGGCAAGCTGCGTATTGGGACCGGCGGCCGGGCCAAACGGAGTCTCGATGCGCTCGTCAAAAATGGGAAGCGCGCCCTCCTGGTTGGTCGCGACCATCTTGCGTACGCCAAAGATGGCGTCCTGGGTCTTGTGCTCCTCGATGATCCAGTTCATCAGCTGCGAAAACGGGATCGGCCTCATGATGTCGCTCATAGTGAGCTCCTCTCTGTAACGCCCGGCGAGACCGCGCGGCGGGCGCAAATACGGTGTAGCGCTAGCACAGCGCCGGCGACCCCGCGGAGGCCGCCTATGCGCGCGTCGGATGCGGCGAAACATCCGACGCGCGCGAATCTCCAATTGGAATTAATACACGCGATCGTTGAGCGTGCTCCAGAGCTTCTTGGACTCAGCCATGGTCCACGCGTTGATCTTTTCCTCATCAATGCCAACGAACTCGCGATCCTTGTACAGGACGCGGCCGTTGATGATGGTGGTACGGCAGTTTTTGCCCATCATGCCAAAGAGCATGTGGCCGTCGATGTTCTCCTCGCTCAGCGGCGTAAAGGGCTTGTAGTCCATGACGATGACGTCGGCGGCAGCGCCGGCCTCGAGCACGCCGAGCTTGCGATCGAAGTACTTGCTCGCCATCTTGGCGTTGTTCTCGAACAGCATCGTCATGGCCTCGCACCAGCCCACGTTGGGCATGGCGGCGTTGTGGCGCTGAATGATCAGAAAGACCTTGAGGCTCTCGAGCATGTCGTGGGTGTAGGCGTCGGTGCCCATGCACACGGGGATGCCGCGGCGGAAGAACTCGAGCACGGGGGCGCAGCCCACGGCGTTGCCCATATTGGATTCGGGGTTGTTGACGAGCCAGGTGCCGGACTCCTTGACGATATCCATCTCGGCAGGCGTCACGTGGATGCAGTGGCCGAGCATGGTGTCGGGACCCAGCAGGTTGTGCTGCAGCAGGCGCTCGACGGGGCTGATGCCGCCGCGGTTGAGGCGGGAATCCCACACGTCATTCATGCCCTCACACACATGGATGTGGAAGCCGGTCAGGCCATTGTTGGCCTCGGCCATCTTGTCCATGGTCTCGTCCGAAAGCGTAAAGGTGGCATGTCCGCCAAACATGGCGGCGATCATGTGGTTGTCGTTATCGCGACGCTCCTTGGCGGCCCACTGGGCAAATTCGGCGTTCTCGGCAATGGCCTGGTCGCATTTTTCCTGGCCGCGGCGATCGGAGACCTCGTAGCACAGGCACGAACGCATGCCCAGCTCCTGAGCTGCATCCTTAATGGTAAAGAGGCTTCCCGGGATCTCGCAGAAGCTCGCATGGTGATCGAAGATCGTGGTGACGCCATCGCGGATGGAGTCAAGGATTGTGGCATAGGCGCTGGCCTTGGTACCGTCGAGCGTCAGGTTATCGTCGATCTTCCACCACTGCTGCTCAAGATTCTCCAGGAAGTTGGTGGGGTTGCAGCCCTTAATGGCAAGGCCACGGGCCAGACCCGAGTAGATGTGGGTGTGGCAGTTGATGAGTCCGGGCATGATGAGGTTGCCCTGGGCGTCGACGTACTCGGCATCCGGGTACTTGGCCTTGAGCTCGCACTCGGGGCCCACTTCGACGATCGTATCTCCGTCAATGGCGACCGCACCGTTGGGAATGAACGGGGCCTGAGCGTTGCGGGTAAAGACGGAACCGTTAGCGACCAGAAGCATGGATGCTCCCTTCGACATCAGAGGCGGGGTTTGACACCTCTGACATGGCGGAGTGCGAAGCGCCGGCCTACACCGGAAACGGGCCCTCTCCCGTCAACGCTTCACCAAAGGGACAAGCCCTTTGAAGTGCGGCTTGGCGCCGCATGACGTCGGCGGACGAGGCGATGCGCCCGCCGACGAATAGCACCGAATTGGTTACTTCTTGCTCTCGGGCAAGACCAGATCCACGGCAGCGTCCTTGGCAGCATCGATGTGCTGAGCCACGACCGGCGTCTGCGGAAGGATCAGGTTAAGGACAATGGCCATGATGGCGGTGGGGGTTACGGCATTGGAGCCGATGACGGTGGACACCCAGGCGGGCATACCCTCGCCGGCGAGGCAGCCGCTGGCCATCCAGATACCCAGGCCAAAGACGACGGAGGTGCCGACGATGGTGGTAGTGCGCTGCGTGAGGCCCTCGCGGGTGAACATGCGCACGCCGTTCATGGTGATGGTGCCAAAGACGCCGACGGTCGCGCCGCCGATAACGGGCTGCGGGATAGCGGAAAGGACGGCAGAGAGCTGCGGGAACAGACCGGCGATGGCAAAGACGGCCGCGATGATCACAAAAACCCACTTGTTGACGACCTTGTTGGAGCAGATGATGCCCACGTTCTGGCCAAGGGCGCTGGTGGGAAGGCCGCCCAGCAGGCCGCCGACCATAGAGGTGAGGCCCTGGGACACGATAGCGCCGGAGAGCTCGCGCTCGGTGGGCATACGGTCGATGGAGCCCAGGCAGGCGGCGGAGACGTCACCGATAACCTGGATGGCAACCATGGGGAACACGACGGCGAGGGTAATGCAGACCTCGGGATCAAACTCGAGCGCGTAGGGCATGAGCCTGGGAAGGGCGAAGACCTGGGCGGTGGCGACGCTGGAGAAGTCGATCATGCCAAAGGGGATGGAGACGATCATGCCAACGATCATGCCAAAGAACACGGATCCCAGCTTGAGCGTGCCCTTGCCAAAGTTGGCGAGCGCAAAGACAACGGCGAAGGTGATAAGAGCGACGCACCATGCCTGCGGGGTGCCCCACAGCGGCGTGCCCATGCCACCGGCCATGTACTTGACGGCCGTGGGATAGAGAGAGACGCCAATGGAGAAGATGACCGTACCGGTCACGACGGGCGGGAACAGCCACTTGATCTTGCTGTAGGCCAGACCAAAGAGGACCGCGACGGCACCGCCGACGATCTCGCCGCCCAGCAGCGCACCAAAGCTAAAGCCCGAGGCACCCATGGCCTGCAGAGCCGGCAGGAACGCGAACGAAACGCCCATGACGATGGGCAGGCCGCCGCCGATGCGACGGAAGGGAGCGAAGGCCTGAAGGGCCGT
>CAUBMI010000129.1 GCA_958436995.1 uncultured Collinsella sp. | reverse complement strand
CCGGCGTTGACAACAAGTACGTTCATGAGACTCCTTTGCAGTGCGATACGGTCGGCGCAGACCCCTTAAGGCGGCCGCATGTTAATAAGAAGTTATCACAACTTGATAAATAGCTATCAGGCATATCGCTCAACGAGACGAAAGAGGGGCTGAACGGCGCTCGGTCGTCCAGCCCCTCCCCTCTTGCAATTACTTGCCGTTGACGATGCGCTCGACGTCGGAAGCGATCATGAACTCCTCGTCCGTGGGGATGACGAAAATCTTGACCTTGGAATCCTTGGCAGACAGGCACCAAGCGCCGTCACCACGCAGGGCGTTGCGGGCATGATCCATCTTGACGCCCATAAAGGCCAGGCGGTCGGCAACGCCGGCGCGGACGGCCGGAGCGTGCTCGCCGATGCCGGCGGTAAAGACCAGGGTGTCCATACCGCACATAGAAGTGGCCATCTCGGCAGCCTTGGCGGCAATCTTGTAGACGAACATATCGAAGGCGAGCTGAGCCTCGGGGTCGCCAGCGGCAGCGAGCTCCTCGACATTGCGGCAATCGTTGGTCTTGCCACCGGTCACAGCCAAAAGGCCGGACTTCTTGTTCATCATCTCGTCAACCTCGTCGAAGGTGTAGCCGCCCTCGCGCTGCAGGTAGCACACGGTAGCCGGGTCGATGGAGCCACAGCGGGTGCCCATCATGACGCCGTCAAGCGGGGTGAGACCCATGGTGGTGTCCATGCACTTGCCGTCCTCGATGGCGCACAGGGAGGCACCGGAACCGATGTGGCACACGACGACCTTGCGGGCCCCGCCGTTGGTCATCTCGGCGACCTTCTTGGAGATGTAGCGGTAGCTGGTGCCGTGGGCGCCGTACTTACGAATGTGCAGCTTGTCGCAAACATCCTTGGGCAGAGCGTAAGTCTTGGCGACCTCGGGCATGTTGAAGTGGAAAGCGGTGTCATAGACCGTGACGTTGGGCAGGTCGGGATACTGCTCCAGGCAGTACTCGATAACGTTGGCCTCGGGGTTATTGTGCAGCGGGGCGAGCGGAGCAACCTCGCGGATCTTGGCGAGGACGTCCTCGTCGACGAGGGAGGAATCACCGAAGTACCAACCGCCCTGAACGATACGGTGGCCGATACCCTCGATCTTGACGCCGTTGGCCTCGAGGTCCTTCAGGACGACCTCGATGGCGACCTTGTGGTCGGGGAACTCGATGTTCTCGGTCACCTTCTTGGAGCCGTTGGCAGCGTGGGTGAAGGTACCGCCGGTAAAACAGACGCGCTCGCAGGAGCCCTTTGCGGACACCTTGTGGGACTTGGTATCGATGACCTGATACTTAAGGGTCGAAGATCCTGCGTTGACGACCAGAACGTTCATGTGTCTCCCTACTAACAGGCGGTGTGGCGCCGCCAGGTTACATACGCTTCAATAATAAACCCAAACGCCCTCGCGCTCGGGTTTATTGCGTTGATATATAAGTTATCGGTGCCCAAATACTCATGACCTTTGGCTTGTAAGACGAAATAGCGCGGGGATATACACAAGGGAAGAAATCCCGAGCGCGACAAGCAATACGACTCGAATGCCCGCAACGCTACTCAACACAGCGTTGAGCAGATAGAAAAGAACGGCACCCACCGCCACCATCTGGCTTTGAACCGAAATCAGTGAACAGCGCATCGAAGAATCGGCTGCCTTTTGAAAAATTGAGTATTTAATTGGAGCAAATAACGAGTACGCAACCGTCTGCAGCACATAGAACACGGGCAGCAAATTAGCCGGAGTAAGGGGGATCAAAAACAAAGCTGTCAATACTAAGCGAACGATGCCGCAAATACGCGCAAAGCGGCCCTTGTCGACATGAGCAATCGCACAGGGCACAATAAGTCCCATGGAGGCCGAGGCAAGGAGCTGGACCGCAATGGTCACACCCGAAGCGACGGCATTCATTCCGCGACCCGCAAGCAGCAGTGAGAAAAAGTCTTCCAGGGCGACAAAAGCAAATGCCTGAGAACAGTCCATGATGAACGCTGAACGAAGAATGCCATTACCCGCAATAGCGGTACCGATCATCTTCGGGCTAATCCCATGTTCAGGTGTCGTCGCAGTGCCTCCTCTTCGCATTTCAGGAATGCAGACAACGACAACCAACGTCAACACCATTGCGATGATATCTGCCGAAAGACCAATGAGATATGCACCGACGGACGAAATGAAACCGCCCACGCAAGCGGAGATGGCACAAGAGGCATAGAAAACAAATCGCTCAACGACATTAAGTCTTACGAGCTGGTCCTGAGAGACGCTGTCAATGTAAATCGCTTCGATGGATCCGCTCACACACGCAACGGCAAAACCTTTGAGAGCGAACGCACCGACTAAAAGCAGGGGAGAACGGACGAGAAGCAGGGCGGCGTAGTATCCAAGCATCCCCACGACGCCAACGAGACCGCTTGTCTTTCGTCCAAACCTATCAGCAATATAGCCAGTGGGAACTTCAAGGATGAACTTGCTCACTTGATATGCAATCATCATGCTAGAAATCGCCACCATCGAGAATCCGACGAATTCAAGGTAAACCGTCAGAAAATACAAAATGGTGCTAAAGTTCGACAGAAAAACGAACGTCATATAAAGCAAAACCGTACGGTTTTTCATGCTCCGCCATCCAAGACTCAGCAATCTAAATCGGAATCTTGGAAAAGCATGAGGGCAAAGCTGTCAGCTATGTGTTACAAGGCGTCAATAATCACTTGATGCCTCGAAGCCAATTAATCTCACGAAGCAAGATGACGCAATAGGTGCAGAAAAACCGTCTGGTGTCGATCAGTCCAGGAATTTTGCCGATAGCAAAAGTAGATAGGCAAGGTTACATCACGCGAACCTTCAATGGAGCACTCGCTCACTTCCAATACATCTGATGCGAGAGAAGAGCCAGAAAAACTCAATATCAATCCCCCGGCTTGAAGAAACTCAGTCTGCGCCCTGTTTCCGTATTCAACATCACGGAAGCGAAAATTGACGAGCTGGGCTTCGGGACATTGATTGATTGCATTGAGACAGGGTGACAAATTAATGGGAACAGCGAGCCTGCCGCCCAGTAACTCGCGAATGGTCATGGCGCCCACAGATTGATGACCCGCTGGGCATGAAAGAACCTTGAGCTCCTTTTCACCCAAATTTTTTGAAGAAAGGACGCTGTCCCGTGGTTCCTCGAATGAGATAGCCGCATCCGAAATGCCAAGCACAAGTGATTCAAAGCATGTAGCCGTTGGCTGATGCCACACATCAAGGTGAATCTGAGGGTGCGAGCGTTCAAACGAGTCATACCAGCTTTCGGCAAAAAGGCGCCCCCGCCCATGAAGGCAGGGGGCGTAAAGACGAAAGTGGCCATCGGGCGAAACGCCGCCGCCCCTCGATTGAACGTACTTTTTGAGATCGTCGACTTGTGCCAGGATCATACGTGCGCGACGTGCGAGCTCTCTGCCCGCCGGAGACAAAACAGCCTCCCCCGCCGATCGGTCGAGCAAAACAATCTGATACTCAGATTCCAACTTTTTGATTGCCGACGAAACGGCCTGCGGACTCACATGAACGGCGCGAGCTGCTTTGCGCACGCCGCCATAGTTCGCTACCGCTTGAAGGTATTCGAGTTGAGAAAGCTGCATAGATTACTCCAAAGGCAGCCAAGTCGACGGGC
>CAUBMI010000128.1 GCA_958436995.1 uncultured Collinsella sp. | reverse complement strand
TGCACAACAAGCGCGTGCTCGTCGCCATGAGCGGCGGCGTCGATTCCAGCGTGACCGCGTATCTGCTCAAAAGTCAGGGTTACGAATGTGTCGGTGCCACCATGCGCCTCACCTGCCCCGCGCCCGATCCCACCACGGGCATGAGTAAGGTCGACCGCGACATCGCCGATGCAAAGGCCGTCGCCGAGCGCCTGGGGATACCCCATCACGTGCTCGACTTGCAGCAAACCTTCGACCGCAACGTGATCGAGCGCTTTGTGAACGCCTACCAGGAGGGGCTGACGCCCAACCCGTGCATCATCTGCAACCGCCATATTAAGTTTGGCGCGCTGCTCGATGCGGCACTCAATATGGGCTGCGATTACATCGCCACAGGTCACTACGCCAAAACGAGCCAGGCGTCCGACGGCACCTGGCAGCTGCATCGCGGCGAGGACCCTAAAAAGGACCAAAGCTACTTTTTATATTCGCTTACGCAGGAGCGCCTGGCGCACACGATCTTTCCGCTGGCAGGCCTGGACAAGGAGCACGACGTGCGCCGCATTGCCGCCGAGCAGGGCTTTGCCAACGCCAAGAAGGCCGAAAGCGAGGACATCTGCTTTATCACGGACGACGACTACGCGGGCTATATCGAGCGCCGCTGCGGACATGCCGCCGAACCGGGCGATATCGTATGGCGCGACGGCAGCGTGGTCGGGCACCACAACGGCGCGCTGCGCTACACCATCGGCCAGCGCAAGGGCCTGGGCGTCGCGATGGCGCATCCCGTGTACGTAACGAGTGTCGACGCCGTCAACAACATCGTGCATCTGGGCGAGGCAGAGGACCTGACGGCCACGGCGCTCACGGCCAACGACTGGATTTGGAGCGCCCCTGCCGACCACATGGAGGCGGAGCTCGATGCCAGCGGCATTCAGGTGGGCGCCAAGTACCGCTACCGTCAAAAGGACCAGGCAGCGACCCTTACGCGCGGCGAAGACGGGCAAATGTTGCTGACCTTTGACGAGCCGCAGCGCGCCATCGCCCCCGGCCAGGCTGTCGTTATATACCGCGGCGACATCGTCCTGGGCGGCGGCACCGTGACCGGCGCACTTAAGTAGCCGCGGGTTTATCGCTGCACGTGTCGAAGTACCTCAACAGCGGCACCAACCTCGATCATGCGACGCTCGAGGCCGCGGCGGATGGCCTCGAGTCGACCCTCCGCCGTGGCCCATTCGCTCTGCGAAAGAATCTCGATCGCCTCATCAACAAATCCGTTGAGCCGCGATGAATCGAACCAATCGAGCGAATCCGCAAGCGCCAGCTGGACGGAAGGGTCGGGCCCAAACGGCTTAGCGGAAAACCCAAACTCCCCAGCTGCGAGCACGGCAGTTGGCACGTTGTACCACAGACAGTTGCCACTATCGAACAGCGGAGTAGGTTTTATCTCCAGGGTGTCGACATTGCGGATGATGCCGAAGTTTCGCCAATGGCGATCGCTGTTGGCCAAAAGGGCATCGCAAACGATCATCTGCGACATAGACCTTCTCACAGCGGCCTCGTCTGCTCCATGCTTACCAAGAAAGCGGCAGTACCGGTCGTACGTCGAGCTTCCTCGCTGGCCACCAAGGGCGTTCTTAACGTAAACAGCCGGAACATATTCCTCGCGGCCGTCAAGAAAATCCTCGCACAGGCACGCAGGGCCATCGAACATCCGCTCAACCGTATAAGGAACAAACTCGCCCTCCGACAGCAAGCGACGATGCAGAGCCGTTGCAACCGCCTCGTTAAAGGGCCGTTGGTCGTCCATGCCGCATCCCTTGACCAGAACGCGAACACCGTTGCGAATCATCCACGATTTAGGGAGCTCGCCCTCGGACGTGTTATCAGGATTTTTAAGACCGATGCCTTCCAGCCAACCCGAACGCTCTTCGGGCGCCGATCGCTCAAATTCGTTCTCAAAGTAATTGATGTTTTGCCATTTGAGTTCGGCGCAATCGGCCGGCCGCAGCCAATAGCAATCCGAAAGCGATAGGCCCAGGCACTGAACCGGCACCTCAATGCCACTGGCAATTCCCAGTTCACGATAGCGCGAGACGAGTCCGGGGCGGACGTCAGGCACCGACCGATGGCTCCACCACACGTTGAGCTCCCGTTTATTCACCGTAGGAGAAGAACTCGAGCACGTGCCAAACGGCATCCTCTGCGCATCGAGCACCTCGGCGATTTCGAAGGGAAACTCACGTGTCGGATCAAATGAGACATGCGCGACCTCATGGTCGGCCGACATCAGCGTAAACTTGCGCCCCACATCGGCCGCAGGACGGCGTCCACGTTTGCGGACCTTTTGATAAGCGAGCGCAGAATCATACTCAACCATCTTCCGTCCGCCCACAATATCGCACGCGAGCGTTCCCGATGCGGCAAGTTGCGATATGCGGGCTTTCGTAACGCCCAACAGGCGGGCGGCATCACCCATAGATAAGTACTCAGATGTATTCATATGCTGCATCACCTCGTTAAGTAATTTACGCGTTTAGTTAACATATTACATACATCATAATACTAAACGACCTAAGGCGAAAAAAGGCCCGAGAAATCGGGCCTTAGCGATTGGTCAGCCGAGTCGCAAACTACTTCCCTAGCGCTGGACGTAGGCGCGAACGAGCTCGTAGGTGTTGCGCACACCGTCGATGTGGCTGCGCTCGTAGTTGTGGCTCGCGTACACGCCGGGGCCGATCAGGCCATGGCGAATGTCGTAGCCGGCCGAGAGCGTGGCCTCGACGTCGGAGCCGTAGTGCGGGTACACGTCGATGGCGTAATCGAGCTCCAGCTCGCGCGCGATGTTGGACAGCGTGGTCACCAGGTCGTAGTTGTACGGACCGCCCGAATCCTTGGCGCAAATCGAAACCATGCGCTCGGTGCAACCCAGGTCGTCGCCCACGCAGCCCATGTCAACGCTGATCATCTCGCGCGTATCGGCCGGCACGAAAGCGCCGCCGTGACCGACCTCCTCGTACACGGTAAAGAGCAGCGATACCTTGCGCGAAAGCGTCACCTCGCCGCCAGCAACGGCGCGGGCCAAACCCAGCAGAATCGACGCGGACAGCTTGTCGTCAAGGAAACGACTCTTGATGTAGCCGCTCTCCGTCACCGTGGTGCGCGGATCCATAGCGATGATGTCTCCAGCCTGAATGCCCAGCTCGAGCACGTCGTCCTTGCTGTCGACGTTCTCGTCGAGCAGGATTTCCATGTTCTTCTCGATGGTCTTGACCGGCTCGTCGGCCACGTGCGCCGAAGGCTCGGTATTGAGGACCACACCCGTGTAGACATTGCCGTCGCGCGTGTAGACGGTGCAGTTCTCGCCATCGGCCGTAGACCACTGATGTCCGCCGAGCGTCGTGGGACGCAGGCGACCATTGTCCTTGATGGAGCGCACCATAGCGCCCAGGGTATCGACATGGCTCGCCAGGACAAGCGGCTCGCCCTCACCACCAAGCTCAACCAACACGTTGCCCTTATTGGAGCGCTCGGGGCCAAAGCCCATATCGCGCAACGTTTCCATTAGATAGTCAGTAGCCGCACGGGTATAGCCCGTAGGCGAGGCAATAGAAGTCAGCGTCTTAAGCTGGTCAGTAATAAAACCAAGCGTAGAATCCATTTGGGACACCATCCACAACTCCAAAGTCAACATCCCGTAATCAGTAAAAGCCCCAACAACGATACCATCACGCACAAATATTTACCCAGCGAGATGACCCATCGAGCTCTTCCGAACAGCGCCCGCC
>CAUBMI010000127.1 GCA_958436995.1 uncultured Collinsella sp. | reverse complement strand
TGATATCGGAGGTACCAAGTATGTTTCGTGCTCCGTTAAACAAGTATCGGGCTGGCTAACATGAGCCGCCGTTTTGTCTCGATAACCCTTGCAGTGGTCTGCCTGGCTGTGCTCCTGGGCGCTACGGGGATGTTTGCTATAAGTCGAGAAACATCCTATATGCAGGAATGTGCTTCCGAAGGCTTTGTCATTGATGGTTACTATCGGGATGACAAAACGAGTCGGGAAACCCTGGCTTTTCTTGAGGAGGACAACTGTCGATGGCAGCTGGTCGACCAAGACGGAATCTGCACAGACGGGCAGTTTAAGCGTACGGATGACCCCAACATCCTGATATTAAAGAAGGAAAACGGTGAAGAATTCGGTACGGTCCACGTGGCGTACTTGTCACGCCGACGCGATCAGGGCTTGCTCTACCTATTTAGAGATACCAGGGTGACCCGTTTTTATCTGGTGAGTACCGGTCCGGCGTTTACAGTGGAGTCTGGCGATGTCGATGCGGACAGATGATTCACGGCAATAAATCAGCGAGCGGAGCGCGGCCATGGACCGCGCCCCGCTATTTGCTCGTGGCCCGCGTCACGTCTGCGCCATGTCGTGACTCGCGGCTGCGCGCATCCATCCCACGTCGCGTATTACTGCACATCAAACTCCACGCGATCGAGCTCGGGCACATTGAGGTCGATGAGCTTGCGGGCTACACGGCGGTCGTGTACCCCAAGCGCCTCGCTTGTCGTCACGTGGGCGACAACCTCGCGCTCGACAAGGCCCTCCTCCTCGCCTTCGGTGGCCGAGGTCTCGACGGCAACGGTGTAATCCTTAAAGCCCGGCAGCACCGCGGCAAGCTCGCGCGTGGTTTCGGTGACGCCGTAGCCGTCCTGCACGCCGGCCTGTGCCGAGCCAATGGACCCCGCGGTCATGACGATGCAGGGGATGGCAAAGATCACCGTACCCACGATGATGCGGCGGCGCACCTTGTGTGACAGCTCATCGACCTCGGCATTTTCCTCGGCGGTCACAATGCCGTCGCCGTTGAGGTCGCGCTTGAGCGGCACGCGCAAAAGAAGTAGTACGGCTTCGGCCGCCAGCGCGATAAAGACGACGTTGATGCCAAACTCGTAGAGGGCCGAGAGAAACAGCGACCCGCTCGCGATGGCGATGCCATAGCCCGCCGCGCACAGGGGCGGCATGAGCGCGGTCGCCACGGCCACGCCGGCGATGAGCGTGGCGGGTTCCTGGTCGCGCGAGTTGCCCAGTCCGCCCGCAAAGCCGCCCGCGAGCGCGACGGCAAGGTCCCACACAGTCGGTGTCGAGTTGTCGATGATGGCGGCCGTGGTGGTGCCAAGGGGCGAGAGCTTAAAGTACAGCGTGGACGTGATTAGACAAAAGACCATCTGCAGCGCGAGGCCGGCAATTGCCTCGACGGCAATCTCGCGGTCGAGCGTGGCGATGCCGTATGCCATGACAAGGACCGAGCCCATGAGCGGACAGATGAGCATGGCGCCCACGATGGCAATGTCCGAGTCGATATCGAGGCCGATGCTCGCGATCAACATGGCAATGATCAGGATGCATAAGTGCGAGCCAGTCAGGCGCGCCCCGTTTACAAAGCGCTTGCGAATCACGTGATAGGGCGCGCGTCCCTCGCGTATGTTGAACGCCTGCTTAAGGAAACGGGTGGCATTCTCCATGGCCTCGCTGTGTGCAGGGCGTATACCGTGACGACGATGATGACGCTCGCGCAGCCGCTTGATCTGTTGTTTGTCGAGTTCCATGCTTACCTCGTTTAGCTTCTGAGCCGCTTCTTGCGTCTGTCGTCTTTACTCTACACCGCGTTAGGCGAGGTGTCAGACAAGGTTTGTTGACCTGGAAGTCAGGACAATCGACATGGCTAAAACGCCGTGAGGATCATAAGAGTCAAATAGACAAAAAAGCGCGGGGCCGGTTTGATTCCGACCCCGCGCTCTGCGCTGGTGCGTTGTTGTTCGGCCTACCCCAGCAGGCTCAGACCAACAGAGACAAACGCCAGGATAACGCCGACGATGGACTCGCCGCCGAGCAGGCCGCTGGCGACGACCAGGCCCTGCTCCTGGAAGGCGGCATCCTTGGAGGCCTTCTCCTCGTCCGAAAGACCGGCAGCGGCGTCGCGGCGTGCGGCCCACTTGTCGTAGGCGAGCTTGGCGCAGGAGCCCAAGAAGGCCGTGAGCGACATGTAGAACGGCAGGTACACGCCCAGGCCGATCATCATGGCCGGAATGCCGAGCCAGTACATGACGATGCCGGCGATAAAGCCGCCTGCGAACCACGGCACGCTCGGGATGCCCGAGACCATGGTGGCGACGACGCTTGCCTGCGCGGCCACAAAGCTCTTGTCGGGGCCGAAAGCATCCGGACCATAGGCGGTGACAAGCGCGACCATGACGGCAGCGGCGACCAGGGCGCCCACGATGCCGCCGATGGCCTGGCCGATCCACTGCGCACGCGGATTGGTGCCCAGCACGGCGCCGGCCTTAAAGTCGTTCATGACGTCGCCCGCAAGGCCGCATGCCACGGCCACGATGCCGGCGATAAAGAACAGCTTGACCTGGGCGATCTGTGCGAAGGCAGCCACGATGAGCATGACGATGAGGCCGAAGATCTCCATGGGATCGATGCCCGTCTGGCCGCAGCTCTGCGCGCTCATGATGGTGGTGACAAAGGTGAACAGCGTGACGATGACGGCTGGAACGGGGCCAAGGTCGAGCACGATGGCGATGATCACGGCGATGGCGGCAGCGCCCAGGCCGATGATACCGGCGTCGAGCTTAAGGGAGCCCGAGATGAGCGACTGCTCGTCGGTGTCGGTGGAGCTGTCGGCGGCGAGGCCGCGGACGATACCGGCGACCTGCGGCAGGATGTCCTTGAGGACGACGGCGACGCCAAAGCCCATCATGAGGCCCATACCGAGCGATTTGACGATGCCCTGCGCAGTCACAACGTCGAATAGACCCGCAGCGGTGCCGCCCACGATGATGCCAAAGTTACCTAGCAGCGCGCCGGCAAACCAGAAGGCAACCGGGGCGAAGCCAACCAAAAAGCCGATGGAGAGCAGCATGGGCGAGTTATAGATGGCAAAGGTCACGCCGGGGATATTGAGCGTGCACAGCATGCTCGGCACCACGCCCAGAGCGTCGCGAAGCACGCTGTAGATGCCTGCGATGGCCATGGAGCCAAAGAGCTGCTTGCCGGTCTTGCCGCCGGCCTCGGTGGCGCGCAGTGTCTGAGCTGCGGCATTGCCGGTGGGAAACTCCAGCGCGGCGTCCACGATAAAGTGGCGGTGGATGAGCGCCGTGGCCAGCAGGCCCAGGATGGTGCCGGCGAGCGCCACGATAAACATGTCGAGCCAGCTGATCTGGTCGGCATAGCCCAGCATCCAGGCGCCCGGGATGGTAAACGCCAGACCGCCGGCGACCATGGCGCCTGCGGACATGATGGTGTGGGTGACGTTGGCCTCGTTGAGGCTGGCGTTGCCCATGAGCTTAAGGAAGAACAGCGAGATGACGGCAGCGAAGACGATCGGCCAGGGGAGTGCGCCCATCTTGAGGGCGGTGTAGGCCGAGCTTGCCGTGATGATCACGCAGCCAAGGACGCCGATGACGACGCCGCGCAGCGTGAGTTGCCCGCGCATCGAAGCGCGGTTCGAGGGATTGCTCATATAAAACTCCTTTGCGTATATCCGCTTCCCCCGGGAGCGCCGTTACGGATACGGCGCGGGAAGTCGGGTTACCAAGGGCCGCCGCGTGAGCTCGC
>CAUBMI010000126.1 GCA_958436995.1 uncultured Collinsella sp. | reverse complement strand
GTTGCTCGTCTTGCTCTTCTTGCGAGAATGTCGTTCATCTCGGCACCTCATTTCAAGGGTCGGCGGCTCGGCTGGTAGCACTACTGTAAGTATACCAAGCGATTGGCGCGCCGCTGACCGGGCATGCGCACCCCTCCGCTTCTCTGGAAACCGAATCCCATTAGAAATGACGAGTTGTTTACGCTTCTTTTGGGCTCACCGTACTATCATGATTCGAATTGAGTGTGAATGATGATAGGGAGCGCCTTTTTATGATTGAGCTGCTCAGGCGTTTTGGTGGTAAGTTTCGCCGGTATATGGTGATTGGCCCTGCGTGCAAGTTGATTGAAGTGATCTTTGACTTGCTGACGCCGCTGGTGATTGCCCAGATGATTGATAAGGGCATCGGCGCGCACGATGTGAACGCCGTTGTCCACTACGGCGTGGTGCTCGCCGCCATGGCTGTGATCGGCATCTCGTTTACGCTCGTCTGCCAAAAGATGGCGGCGCTCACCTCGCAGGGCATGGGTACTGACATTCGCGGCGCACTCTACCAGCACATCAACAAGCTGAGCTATGCCGAACTCGACCGCTTCGGCACGCCGTCGCTCATCACGCGCATTACCAACGACGTCAACCAGGTGCAGCTCGCCGTGGCGCTGGGCGTGCGTATGCTCATTCGCTGGCCTTTCCTGGCGGTGGGCTCCATGGTCGCGGCCCTTGCCATCGACCTTAAGCTCGGCATGATCTTTTTGATTTGCACGCCCGCCATCGGCCTGGTGTTTTGGTTTGTCATGGCGCGCTGCATCCCGTATCACAGGCAGCTGCAGGCAAAGCTCGATCGCATCGCGCTTATCTGCCGCGAGGGCCTTTCGGGCGCCCGCGTGGTTCGCGCCTTTGTGCGCGAGGACCACGAGCGCGAGCGCTTTGCCCAAGCGGCCGATGACCAGGCACATACCGCCATCGCGGTGGGCAAGCTTTCGTCAATCCTTAATCCCGTCACGTTTTTGGTGATGAACCTGGGCGTGTGCGCCATCCTGTGGGTGGGCGGCATCCAGGTCAACGTGGGCGAGCTTACGCAGGGCCAGGTCATGGCGTTTGTGAACTACATGACGCAGACCCTGACCTCCATCGTGTACGTCGCCAACCTGGTCGTGGTCTTTACCAAGGCGAGCGCGAGTGCTTCGCGTATCAACGAGGTGCTCAACTGCGTGCCGAGCATCACCGACGAGGGCAACGAGCCGGTCGCACTGCCCGAGCCGAGCGCGATGGGCAACGCTGTTCCGGTTCCCGCGTTGAGCTTGAGTCATGCGAGCTTCTCCTTTGGCGCTGGCGCTGCCAACGCCGTCAACGATGTGACCCTGGAGCTCCCGCTGGGCAAGACGCTTGGCATTATTGGCGGTACGGGCAGCGGCAAGTCCACGCTCGTCTCGCTTATCCCGCGCCTGTACGATGCGGGCGCCGGCAGTGTGAGCGTGATGGGCGCCGACGTGCGCACCTGGCCGCTCGATCAGCTGCGCCACGTGGTCGCGACCGTCCCGCAGCGCGCGTCGCTGGTGAGCGGCACCATCCGCAGCAACCTGACCTGGCGCAACGAGGCGGCGACCGACGAGGAGCTCTGGGCGGCGCTCGACATGGCGCAGGCGAGCGAGTTCGTGCGCAACAAGCCCCAAGGCCTGGATGCCCCGGTCGAGGCGGGCGGCAAGAACTTTAGCGGCGGTCAGCGCCAGCGCCTGACTATCGCGCGCGCCCTGGTGGGTTCGCCACAGCTCCTGATCATGGACGACTCCGCCTCGGCGCTCGACTTTAAGACTGATGCGGCGCTTCGCCATGCCATTCGCGAGCGCAGCGTGCGCGGTGCCGCCGAGGGCGGGCTGCCGCTCACGACGGTGATTGTGAGCCAGCGCGTCTCGACCGTGCGCGACGCCGATATGATCTGCGTACTCGACCACGGCTCGGTTGCGGGCCTGGGCACGCACGATGAGCTGTACACGACCTGCCAGCTCTATCGCGAGATTTGCCAGTCGCAGCTGCGCCGCGAGGAACTCGAGGGCCAGCAGGGGAGCACGACGCCCGCGTCCGCTCCGACCGCCCCCGCATCCGCCTGCGCAAAGAAGGGCTGCTAAATGAATCCGTACACTTCTTCCGGTTCGGTCGCCACGATGACGGCCAACGTGTCCGGCAACGATAACCTCAACGACTTGGGTGACGGCCCGCGTCAGCCCGGCGACCCCGAGCGCTACCCCGTGGGCGCGGTAACTCGCCGCCTGCTGGGCTACATCCGCCCGCATCGCATTTCGTTTACGGCGTCGTTTGTGAGCGCTGCCATCTCGGTGATCTTACAACTCTATACGCCCATCCTCATCGGCGAGGGCATCGACCTCATCGTTGCCGCCGGGCAGGTGGACTTTGACGCGCTGCTGCCGCTCGTTACCAAGCTTGCGATTGTCGTGGTGGGCGCGGCGGCCTTCCAGTGGCTGCAGGGCTACTGCGTCAACCGCCTGTCCTACGAGACAGTGCGCGACATGCGCGTGGAGGCGAGCGACAAGCTCAGCCGCATGCCGCTCAGCTTTATCGACAGCCATGCCCATGGTGACCTTATGAGCCGCGTAGTCAACGACGTCGACCAGGTGGGCGACGGTCTGCTGCAGGGCTTTACCCAGCTTTTCACAGGCGTTATCACCATCGTTGGCACGCTCGCGTTTATGCTCTCCATTAACCTGACCATGACGCTTGTGGTGGTGCTTGTCACGCCGCTTTCCATTTTTGCCGCCGGCGCCATCGCCAAGCTTTCCAACAAGAGCTTTACGGCCCAGCAGCGTATTCAGGGTCAACTGGGCGGTCATATCGAGGAGTATGTGGGTGAACAAAAGCTGGTGGATGCGTTTGCCTATGGCCCCAACGCGCAGCTGCGCTTTGATGCCCTCAACGCCGAGCTCTATACGGCAGGTGAGCGCGCGCAGTTTATGGGTTCGCTCTCCAACCCCGGCACGCGTTTTATCAACAACATCATCTACGCCGTGGTCGCCGTGATCGGCTGCGTGGGCGTGATCACGGGTGTGCCGGCGGCGCTTACGGTGGGCGGCGTGCAGATCTTCCTGTCCTACGCCAACCAGTACACCAAGCCGTTCAACGAGGTCACCAACGTTATTACGCAGATTCAGACCGCGTACGCCTCGGCGCGCCGCATGTTTGCGCTGCTCGATGCGCGCGAGCAGGAGCCCGACGCTGTGGATGCCATTGAGCTCGCCGCCCCGAAGGGCGAGGTTGCCTTTGAGCATGTGGACTTTAGCTACGTGCCCGACCGCAAACTGCTGCAGGATATCTGCATCGATGCCAAGCCCGGCACGCGCTTTGCCCTCGTCGGCCCCACGGGCTGTGGCAAGACAACGCTCATCAATTTGCTGCTGCGTTTTTACGATATCGATGCCGGTCGCATCGCGGTCGATGGCCGTTCCTCGCGTGACTACACGCGCGCAAGCCTGCGCCGTGCCTTTGGCATGGTACTGCAGGATACGTGGCTGTTTGAGGGCACGGTGGCGGAAAACATCGCTTACGGTTGTCCCGATGCCACACGCGAACAGGTTATCGAGGCGGCCAAACGCGCGCATGCGCACAAGTTTATCGTGCAGCTGCCAGACGGCTACGACACGGTGATTGGCGAGGACGGCGGCACGTTTAGCCAGGGTCAAAAACAGCTGCTGTGCATCGCGCGCGTCATGCTCACCGACCCGGCGATTTTGCTGCTGGACGAGGCAACGTCGAGCATCGATACGCGTACCGAGCTGCAGGTGCAGGCGGCATTCGACGAGCTCATGGC
>CAUBMI010000125.1 GCA_958436995.1 uncultured Collinsella sp. | reverse complement strand
TTTGTGCAGGAGCAGTTTGGTGCCGAGAATCTGACCAAGGGCGTGACGGTCGAGGTCACCGACGATAATCGCGTGGTCGTCAACATCTCCGTCATTATCGAGTATGGCGCCTACGCGCCCGCGATCTTCGACGATGTCAAGGCGCGCGTCACTGAGCGCCTTGCCGCGATGACCGGCCTTGAGGTGGCGGGCGTCAACCTGCGCATCGAGGACGTCATCACCCCCGAGGAGTACGAGCACCGTACCAACCAGCACGAGTAACCTGCCAAATAGGGACAGGTTTGTTTTGGCAGGTTTTATCTGCGAAAACGTTAAACGGCCGACCGCGCAAGCAAAAGCGTGGCCGGCCGTTATTTGTATGCCCCCCGATGTAGGCATACCGCTCGTCTAACTAGGGGTTGCAATCGTCGCGTTCCGCGTTACCCTAATGGGCACATTGTTTCCAAATTGTTAACGAGGGGTTGCCGTAATGGCTGACGAGCACGAAACAGAAAGCAAGGCATGGGCGATTGAGGCCGCTGCGGCAGAGGCGGCATCGCGTGCTGCCGAGGAGGTGCATCGTCCTCCCGTGGTGCCGATGGAGCGCGTGGTTGATCGCACCGATATCGAGCGCGGCGAGCGTGCCGGTCAAAAGCGCAGCCAGGAGCCGGGCTTTCCGCGCTTTTTCGCCGAGCTCAATCTGGGCCTGATTCTTACGGCCTTTGCCATCGTTGCGTTTAAAACCCCTAATCACTTTGCTTTCGGCGGTACCTCGGGCGTGTCGGTCATTTTGTCCACGCTGTTTCCGGCCCTGCCCGTCGGCGTCTTTATGTGGATTATTAACGCGGTTCTCGTCGTTTTGGGCTTTATCTTTTTGGAGCGCAAGGCAATCCTTTGGAGTGTCTTTGCCTCGTTTGCGCTTTCGGCCTACGTCTCGCTGTTTGAGCTCTTCATTCCGACGGATGTTTCGATGACGGGCGATATGTGGCTCGACCTGTGTTTTGCCGTCATCTTGCCGGCGCTGGGCAGTGCTATTGTCTTTGACATTGGCGCCTCGACGGGTGGCACGGACATTCTTGCCATGATCCTCAAACGCCGCACCACGCTCGAGATTGGCCGCGCACTGTTGCTGGTCGATATCGGCATCGTGACCATCGCGGCTTTCCTGTATGGCCCGCGCGTCGGCCTGTACTGCGTGCTCGGCCTGTTTGCCAAGACGCTTGTGGTCGACAAGGCCATCGAGAGCATTCACCTGCGCAAGGTCTGCACGATTATTTGCGCCGAACCGCGCAAAGTCGAGGAGTTTATCGTCAAGCATCTCAACCGCACGGCAACGATCAGCCGTGGCTACGGCGCCTTCTCGGGCAAGTGCGTCACGGTGATCATGAGCGTGCTGAGCCGTCGCGAGGCAGTGCAACTGCGTCGCTATACCCGCGAGATTGACCCTGGCGCCTTCATCACCATCGTCGATAGCTCCGAAATCGTCGGCAAGGGCTTCCGCGGCACGAACTAGCGCGGACGCACCCTTCGAATCATTGAATAAGGCCGGCTACGTTGCAAATCGGCCATCTTGGGGTATTTGTCCCCACATTGGGCGATAATGATGCTAAAGACATCGTTTGCGATCCAGGTGATTCGCTCTAGATACGAAGGGATGATTTCGATGTTCTGTTCGCAGTGTGGCGCCCCCATGGGCGATAACGACAAGTTCTGCGGCGCGTGTGGTGCACCCAATGCCGGTGCCGCAGCCTCTGCCCCTCAGGGTCAGCCCCAGCAGTTTGTTCCGCAACCGCCCGTGGCGAATGCGTCCAAGGGCTGTGTGGCTCAGGCGTTTGAGGATATGACCAAGACTCCGGGCGTGCTGCAGCGCGTGTGCCAGATTGCCTTTTTACCGGCGCTGATTTGTGTTGTGTCGGTACTCGTGCTGTTTATTCCCGTTATTGGCGGCATTGCAGCTGCCATCGGCTTTTTGGCAGCTTGCATTGCGAGCGTGTGTGGTTCCGGCTTTGGTATTGAGTGGGGTCGCGATCTGTCGCTCAAGGTCGATGACGGCATGGATCGTCCACTCATGCGTTCCACGTCGTTTGGTCTCGGAGTCTTTTCGAGCGTTATTTCGGTCGTGCTCGAGGTTATCGCTGCTATTCCCGTTATCGGTGTAGTGCTTTCGCTGGTGGAGGGCGTGGTAATTGGCGCCGCGGGCTCGTATTCTTATTACGGCTCTTATGCGCTCGAGGCTGCGCTGTTCGGTTCGCTCGGCCTGCTTGTCCTGGCGCTAATTGCCTCGGCGATTCTGGGTGTCTTCTTTAAGATGTTCGCCGACATCGCCGTGATGCACTTTGCGGTGACCGGTCGCGTCGAGAGCGCGTTTTCGCTCGATAAGGTCTGGGCGGCGTTTAAGCACAACAAGACCAAGCTGTTCTGTGCTTCGTTCCTTCCCGAGTTTTTGACGGGTCTGGTCGCCAACGTTGTCACATGGATCCTGACGCTCGTCTTCGGCGCCATTGCCTCTGTCGGTATGTATAGCTACTACTACCGTCCTTCGGCTATTGAGGCGCTTGTTACCGGCGGTGGCATCACGCTCGTATTGTTCTTGGTGCTGACGGCGTTTGTCACGGTATTCCTCACGGTCTTTGGCAAGATGCTCAAGCACCGTGCCGTTGGCTATTGGGTAGCGCGTTATGCAGCTGAATGGGCTGATGAGGATAAGGATGACGTCCTGACCTTTGTGCTGCCGTTTGAGAAGAAGTCTGCTCCGGCTGGTTTTAGCACCGACGCAGCGCCCGTATCCGATTCCGCTGCGGCGCCCGAGTCCGAGCCCGCGCCCGAGCCCGAGCCCGCGCCTGAGCCCGAGCCTGCGCCTGAGCCCGAGCCCGCGCCCATGCCGGAACCGGAGCCCGAGCCTGCGCCTGAGCCCGTGCCTGAGCCCGAGCCTGCGCCAAGCTCCGACGAGGACCCGCAGGACGAGTAACCCTGCCACCTGCCATTTGGGGACGGGGTAGAAACGGTAGAAATAGCGCTTGACAAATGAGCGGGGGCGGACGTGTCGAAACGTCCGCCCCCGCTTTGATATCGCGATGTGGCTATGACTGCGAGATGGCCGCGAATCGACTACTCGCCGCGCTTCTCCTCGCGGCGAGCGGCGGCACGTGCATCGTGGATGCCCTTGATCGCGGCATGGCGTGCCGTGCGGGCGTCATGGATGGCGTCGCGAGCCTCGGCGGTCGTTGCCTTGGCAGAGCGCAACTTGGCGGCCAGGTCGGGGTTGGTTTCGGCGACCGCGGCAATCGTGGGGCCGTCGAGCTCCTCTTGCGTGGGCTCGGCCAAAAAGTCGATGGCATACTGGGCGGCCACCATGGAGCCCTTTGCCAGCACAGTCTCGTCGATCTTGTAGAAGCAGGAATGTTGGGCGTACGTGGCGCCAATCTTGGGGTTGCGCGTACCTACAAAGGCGAGCACGCCCGGTACACGGCGCAGGTACTCCGAAAAATCCTCGCCCGAAAGTGTGCCGCGATAATGGCCTTCGCCGGCTGCACCCAGGCACTTGACCACGGCCTGACGACAACGCTCGCTCGAGGCGGCATCGTTTTCGACCTTATAATTGGCGATGGTGTAGTCGGTGAGCTCTGCCTCGGCGCCCAAGGCGGCCGCGGTATGCTCCACGATGCGGCGCATGAGCTCCGGCATTTCCTCGTGGGTCGAATCTCCGTAGGTGCGCACCGTGCCGGCGAGGTAGGCCGTGCCGGCGATAACGTTGCGCGCGGTGCCGCCGTGCAGCTCGCCGACGGTAATGACGGCCGGCTCGTAGGGGCTGATCTCGCGCGAAACGATGGTCTGCAGGGCATTGACGAT
>CAUBMI010000124.1 GCA_958436995.1 uncultured Collinsella sp. | reverse complement strand
TGCCACGGCGCTTAGTTGTGGCGGTTCGGAGCCGCTGAGCTGTGCATACCGTTCGCGTGATATAGTATTTTCAATACGAATCGCACCTTTCACGGTGCTTGACGCCGACGGAATCGCTACTTCCGGCGGCGTCTCTTTTTGGGGCGGGTTCTCATCCACGGTTAATGCCTCCGTTTCTTTTTGGGGCGCCCGCCACGGGTTCCGCCCACAATCATCTTTCCATGCCGTATGTACTCAATCTCAACAGCTGGTAGGTAGAGCAGCCCGTCGGTGCCGACAAAGGCCAGCTCAGCTGCTATGAGCGCGTTGATGTGGTTGGCAGCGATGGTCGACTTACCTCGACTTGCAAACAACCACTCTGCCAGCTGCGCATAGTCGAGCGGGAGGGCATGGCCCTTGTAACTCGTGGCGAGCGAACAGAGCTGAAGCCATACGCCCATGTCGGCGTATGCCTTATCGCCGCGCTCGGCTTGCAGCTGTTTGAAGCCGTTGTTGCTCGACAATGGCATATCGAGCCGCAGCGTCGGTAGCTGCACATTCCATGCGGCCTCGATAGCCTCGTCCTCGCTTATTGAGCGGCCCATTATGCTGCGCCCTTGTCCCGCAACCCGCAGACTGCGAGCAGGTCGTCGCGATTGATTTTCCAACAGCGACCGATTTGGACGCCGCGAATATCATTGCGTTCGACCATGCGGATGAGGTGCTTGGCGCTGATGCCAACAGCGGCTTCTGCCGTACTGGGGGTGATAAGCAACGGGAGCGAGGAATAGTCTCCTGCTCGGAACCGCTCAACAATTGCCTGTTCTGATTTACGCATAGCTGCGCTCCTTTCTAGCCCACTCTGGGCCGACAAGACTGGGCGACTTTCGCCGCTGGAATTAGACTAAATCGGCTATTACGTCCGTGCGCACCCATTTGGTGACACGGGGTGACAAACGGTGATAATTTCGGTGGCAGGGTATTCCGCTCTCCCTAACCACGCTTTCGGGAACGTGGGTTTCGCCCCGCAGGGCGCCGGGTTTTAGGGCAGAGCCCTAACAAGCGCCGAACCGTAGGTTTCGGCGTGTGCGCGGACGGGCAAAACGCAGTTTTGTACGGCAGCGTACGACACTTGCGTATTTCGAAAAACTACCCTTACGGCCATTTCGCCCGACTTCGTATGTCCCGCTTAAAACGGTGGGTTTCCGTGCTCGGGCCCGCCTTTCGCCTTCGCCGAAAGGCGGGCCTTATGAGGGATTGTCTAGGTATGCTTTTTCAAGGTTGGCAAGCATCCATCCCATGACCTTGTCCTCATCCAGTTCGAGATAGATTCGACAACCTTCTTCGTCCCTGTTGCGATAGGGCTTCGAACGCCTGACAACATAGCCTGCCCTTTCCAACTGGTCCGCCAAGCAGCTGGCCTTAGCGGTTTCGCCGCTTATCCTGAATTCGAGCATGGTTCACCTCCGTTTCATTGTCCCGATAGTCCGAATAGTCTTAAAAGAAAACAGCTGTCTAGCTGGTCTTTTGTCTGAATTAGAGTCGATTTGCGGCTCTGAAAAAAGCGGTCGGAGCCCGATGGGCGGCCGCTGTATTTACGGGCCGAAAATCGGTATCTGAGGACCGCAGGGGCCTATTCACCGCTCGCCCGCAGTTCCAGGATTTCAGCCGTGGGCGGTGTCGCCGTCATCGTTGCCGCCACTGCATCCATTGCCGTTCGCTTCGCCTGGGCGTTTACGCCCGTGTAGATGTTCAGCGTCATTGCGGCGTTGGCGTGACCCAGGAGCGAGGAGACGGACTTGATGTCCGTCCCCGCGAGGATCGCTGCGGTAGCGAACGTGTGGCGCAGGTCGTGGAACTTGGGCGGCTCGCCCTCCGAGCCTACCAGCCCCAGCTGTCGAACCGTGACGGCCCAGTGACGCGACAGGCGCTCAGGGGCCATGAACTCTCCGTCAGGACCGCCCAACACGAACATCGACTGCTCGAACGGCACGCCCGCCTTAAAGCACTCGGCTCGCGCGGCGGTCAGGCGGCGAGTAAGGATCCCCGCGACTTCATCGGGCATGGGAATGCTCCTGCGACTTCCGCCGTTCTTGGGTTCCTTCTCGTAATGCCCGTTTTCTCCAAACCCGATGGAAGCTTTGACGTGCAGCAGCTTTTGTCCGAAATCAACGTTGCGCCACCTGAGCGCAAGCAGCTCGCCACGCCGCATATCCGTGAGCAGTGCGAGGTAGATGCCAACGTTTTCGGGACAATCTCGGGCGATTGAGAGGAACGTGAGCAGCCGCCCTCGCTCTCGTTCGTCCAGTGCGTTGGGCTCACGGTGACGGGCTTTAGGCACGCGCACGCAGTCCACGGGGGAGTAGTCGATCACGCGGAGCCTGCCAACGGCGTCGCGGTATGCGGCCTTGAGTAGCGTCACGCTTTTGCGAATGGTGGATGGCTTGTAGCCCTCCTCAACGGCCCAGTTAATCCAGTTCTGAGCTGCGGTTACGTCTAACGAGTCGAATTCGATGCCGCCGATTCTGCGCTCAACAAGTCGCGCGGCACCGCGGTAGTCGTAGACGGTCGAGGACTCAATTGAGCCGGATGCACTGAGCATGTCGATATAGCCGTCTAGCAGGTCTTTTACGGTCTTATGTGCCATGCTGCCGAGCTTGAGCTTCTTCTGCGCAAGATCCTCCATCTCCTCGCGCCATTCCTTCAGCTCGGCCTGAGCTGCACGTTTCGATTTGGCGGCCATGACCTTGCTGACCTGCCCGTATGTCCCGTCCTGCTTCTTAAACTTCAGGCGTCCGCGCCATCCGCCGTTGCGGTATGGAAGGAGACAGGACGAGGTGTAGTAGCACTTTGGCTTCATCGATACCCCACAATCGCGGTGCGTACCCGCTGCGTACCGCGCGGAGTACCCGTGTTGAATAAACCCGCTCAGGCTGTGCAGTCCGTCTAGTCGAACGAAACCGCAGGTCAGAGTGGGTGTACGGTATCACTGGCCAAGCATTAAATCAAACGAGGTGCGGCTTTTAATCCCAAGGCGCGAAAGCGCCGCAGCGGCCGCCTGCGGAGCAGGCTGAACCCCTGACGGCCCACCCAAAGAAAGGAAAACAAAATGAAAACAGATAGATATGGAATTAGCGGCAGCACATTAAAGATAATAGCGGCCATTTCGATGGTTCTCGATCATGTAAGCAGGATCGTCCTGACCAATGGAATCATGACTCACGCATCGTACAGTCAGATATCAGACGAACAGTGGGCGATTCTAAGCGAGGCTTCGGATGTGCTTCATGTTCTTGGCAGAATTGCATTTCCCTTATTTTGCTTTTTGATAGTTGAGGGATTTGTGCATACTCATGACATAAAGAAGTACCTGCGAAATATGCTTGTCTTCGCAATCATTGCGGAGCCCATATACGATTTCGTTCAAACCGGGCAACTATTTGACCTTCGGCAACAAAATGTTATGTGTGAGCTCCTGCTTTCCTTGATCTTTTTGATTATTCTGGAAAAGATACAAAGTCTTTCAAAATGGAAAAGGTACATCGCAGAAACTGCTCTGATTGTTTTGACAGCACTGGCAGCTGAATACACTAAACTGGATGGCGGTGTGTATGGCATTCTGCTTGTGGCTGCATTCTATTTATTCCACGACAGCAAGGCCAAGATGTTCTTTGCTGCAGTATGCGCAGTGCTCCTTTCGTCATGCCATATAGTTGGCGGCGGATTTGAGTTTGCTGCAGCTAATATATTTAATCCTGATGTTGCCGCCGCGGTCGTTTCGTTGCTGCTTAGCAATCTTTATAATGGCAAGCGAGGGCTGAAGCTCAAATATTTCTTCTACATTTTCTATCCGGCTCATCTTGCTCTGCTTTATGGTGTCTCACTTATTGTTTTGAACTGTCTTTAAAAACTCTCAAACAAGTCTCTGAAA
>CAUBMI010000123.1 GCA_958436995.1 uncultured Collinsella sp. | reverse complement strand
CAGCTTGCCGTCATGAATATCAGCCATCGCTATTTTGACCTTGAGGAATTCTTTTCCTCGGCAGCGGCCTCGGGCTACACGTGTTGCGAGCTTTGGACCGGGGCGATGCATCTGTATGTCGATTGCCATGGATACGATTCGCTCGAGCAGGTGCGGGAGCTGTCGCAGCGGTATGGAGTTCGGATTGTTGGGCTTTGTCCCGAACAGAACAACCCCAAGCCGTGGAATATCGCGGCGCGTGGGAATGAGGCGCGTGCCCGCACGCTCGCGTACTTTAAGAACGTTGTGGATATCGCGGCGGAACTTGGAGCCGAGCAGGTCATGGTCTCGAGCGGCTGGGCATTTTTGAACGAGCCGATCGAGGACGCGTGGGGTCGCAGCGCCTCGATGCTGCGTGCGATTGCCGAGCATGCGGGAGAACGCGGCGTGCGACTGGTGCTCGAAGCCCTACAGCCGGTTGAGTCGATGATCGTGAACTCGGCGGCCGATACGAAGCGCATGATCGAGGCAGTTGATCATCCGGCACTTAAGGCGTGTCTGGATATGGGCGCCATGGCGGTGGCGGGGGATACCATCGACGATTACTTCGATCTGCTTGGCGATGATGTCGCCCACGTGCATTTTGTCGATGTTGCGGCAGATGGCACGACGCATCTTGCCTGGGGTGACGGCGACCGCGATATGCGCGCTGACCTGGATAGGCTGGTGGCGCGCGGCTATCGCGGAGTTGTTTCAGCCGAGACCTATGACGGGCGCTATTTTGCCGACCCCGCAGCTGCCGATGCGCAGGTAATGGCAGAGTATCGTCGTGCGATTGGCGCCTAGGTGGGGTTGGGCTGCGGCAATCTGCCCCATGTTTCCAAATGAATACGGTGTGAGCGGCTGCGACGGATTTCCCCCGCAAACACTCTAGTATGCTAAAGTACCCAGAAGACCGGCGGAGCTATGCCGGTCTTCTGTTCTATATGAAACGCAGCATGAGGAGGCTCACCAGATGACGGCCACACCGTGGGGATTCCGGGACATATTGCCCGAGGAGGCTCAGGCGCGCGAAGAGATCGCATGTACGGTGAAGGGCTGCTTCAGGGAGCATCATTACCTTCCGGTCGAGACGCCGCTGCTCGAGGACAAGGGTTCGCTCGAGGAGGGCGGCCGCATTGCGGATACGCCGTTTAAGCTCTTTGATGACGACGGCCGCCTGCTGGTGGTCCGTCCCGACAACACGTTGCCGATCGTGCGCCTGGTTTCGACCCGCATGCGCGCTGCCGACTTGCCCCTGCGCCTTCGCTACGAGGCGCCGGTGGTTCGTGAGTGCCAACGCAATGCCGGCGGCTCGCGTCAGTTTACGCAGCTGGGCTTTGAGCTTGTCGGCGCGGGCGATGCCGCGGGCGATGTCGAGATTGTCTCGCTGGTAGCCGAGGCCGTGCGCAAGCTGGCGCTGCCCGATGCTCGCATTATCGCAGGTAGCGTACGTCCTTTTAAGGAGCTGCTCGCGGCGTGCGAGGATCGCGAGCTGGCTGCCGAGGCCCTGCGCTGCGTGCATGCCAACGACTTTGTGGGCCTCGATGCCCGCGTGGCGGCAAGTGCCGGGCCCGATGCCGTCAAGGCTGCCATTAGTGAGCTGCCGCGCCTGCACGGTGGTGCCGAGGTGCTTGACCGCGTCGATGCGCTGCTGGAGGCCGCCGGCATCGCCGCGCCGCTCACGCGCGAACTGCGTGCCCTGGTCGATGGTCTGGCTCCCGAGGACGCCCAGGTGCTGTCGTTCGACTTCTCCATCATGAACTCTTTCGATTACTACACGGGCCTGGTCTTTAAGGCCTATGCCGGCGGTCTGCCCGACCCGGTGGGTTCGGGCGGTCGCTACGACTCCATCTTTACCGGCGCATTCGGCGACGGCATCGAGGTGCCGGCGGCGGGCTTCGCCTTTTCGCTCGAGCGTCTGGAGGCAGCGCACACCTCGGCCGAGGACGCCGCTTCCGATGGCGATCACGCCGCGGGCCGTGGCGCCGAGGGTCCGCTGCGTATCGCTGTGCCCAAGGGCTCGCTTAAGGCCGACACGCTCGACGTGCTCGAGGCCGCGGGCTTGGACGTCTCTGAGCTGCGTGACCCCGGCCGTCACCTGATTGTGCGCGGCCGCGACACGCGTGCCGGCGAGGGCACGGTCGGCGATATCGAGTTTGTCATCGTGCGTCCCAGCGATGCGCCCGCCTTTGTGGGCTGCGGCGGTGCCGACTGCGGCATCTGCGGTTGGGACTCGCTTATCGAAGCAGACCTCAACCTGCTGCAGCTGGTCGATCTGGGCTACGGCCTGTGCACGTTTATTGAGGCAGAGCCCGCGTGGCGCGCCGGTCAGACCGAGCGCAACTATGCCCGCCGCGGTTCGCTTCGCGTGGCAACCAAGTACCCGCGCATCGCGAGTGCCTGGTATGCCGAGCGCGGCGTGAACGCCGACATCGTTTCGCTGCACGGCAACATCGAGCTGGGCCCCATCGTCGGCATGACCGATCGCATCGTGGATATTACTGCCACAGGTGCCACGCTGCGCGACAACGACCTGGTCATTACCGGTCGCATCATGGACTGCACGGCCCGCTTCTTTGTCAACCCGGGTGCCGCGCGCTTAGATCCGCGCGTGCGCAACCTTGCCGATCGCTTGGCGGCAGCCGTGAAGGACAAGCATTTTGAGCCCGTCGCGGGCTCGGCACAATAGCGCGAGCACGCACGGGCGCCCCGGCGTACGGGCTGCGGGCCGGTTGGCGCCGCCGCCCGGCCTCTCGTTTTTCGAACACAACCTCGACCGATAGGGGATACCGATATGAAGACTATCAAGCTTGCTCCCGGTGAGCGCCTCGTTACCAACCAGCTCAGCCGCAAGGGCGTGCTGCCGCAAAACATCGTCAACGCTGCCCGCGATATCGTAGCCAACGTGCGTGCCAGCGGCGATGCCGCGGTGCGCGATTACTGTCAGCGTTTTGACGGTGTTGAGCTGCAGAGTTTCCGTCTGCCGCAGGAGCAGATCGATGCCGCGCTCGAAGGTCTTGATCCGGCCTTTGTCGCCGCGCTCGAGAAGGCAGCGCGCCAGATTCGCGAGTTCCACCAGCGCGAGGTCGAGCAGAGCTGGTTTACCACGCGTGCAGACGGCACGATGCTCGGCGTTAAGGTGACCCCGCTCGCCGCTGCCGGCATCTACGTGCCGGGTGGTCGCGCGCAGTATCCCTCCACCGTGCTCATGAACGCCATCCCTGCCAAGGTGGCCGGCGTCAAGCGCGTGGTCATGGTGACGCCGCCGCAAAAGGACGGCCTGATCAGCCCCTACACGCTCGCCGCGGCAAAGCTCGGCGGCGTAGACGAGATCTATATGGTGGGTGGCGCCCAAGCCGTGGCCGCGCTGGCGTACGGCACCGAGACCATTCCGCGCGTCGACAAGATCACCGGACCGGGCAACGCCTTTGTCGCCGCAGCCAAGCAGATTGTCTCGGGCGACGTGGGCATCGACATGGTCGCCGGCCCCTCCGAGGTTTGCGTGCTGGCCGATGCCACGGCCAAGCCCATGGTGGTCGCGGCCGACCTGATGGCCCAAGCCGAGCACGATCCGCTGGCCGCTTGCTATCTGGTGACCTGCGACGAGCAGTTTGCGCGCGAGGTCGAGGCGGGTATCGACATTTTGGTGGCGCAATCGCCGCGTGCCGAGATTACGCGCGCCTCGCTCGACAACGAGGGCACCATCGTGGTGGCCGCCGACATGGCTGCTGCCGTCGAGGCCGTGAATACCGTGGCGCCCGAGCACCTGGAGCTGCACTGCAAGGATGCAATGGGTCTGCTCGGCGGCATTCGCAACGCCGGCGCTATCTTTGTGGGCGCCTGGAGCTCCGAACCGCTTGGCGATTACGTTGCCGGCCCCAACCACACGCTGCCGACCGGCGGTACGGC
>CAUBMI010000122.1 GCA_958436995.1 uncultured Collinsella sp. | reverse complement strand
TCTCCTGTTGAAAGGGAACAGACTCCCCGTTTCGTTTTCTGATCTCCATTTCGATCCTCTCATCTTCTCCGGTCACTTCTCATGTCCTTTTGAGCAAAGAGCGGGCAAGCGCAGTATCACGCTTGCCCGCTCTGTTTTTGAAAGCCGGTTTTTCTGCAGCCGACGCGGCGGGGCTGTTTGTTGTCTGTTGTCTTGGTTTTGGCTTTCCTGCCAGTTACTTCATAGATTCCAGAATGGCGTCCGCCAGTGCTTCCAGCTCAGTGCGCTTGTCCGTGCCCATGGACGAGGCGAGGCTGAGCCGCTCGTTGAGCACCGTCATGTTCTTTAGCTCATTGTTGACGAATTTCTGCATGAGGTCACCGGACTTCACCGCCCATGAGCCGTTTTCAATGATGGCAAAGGTGCGGTTTTGCAGATTCAGCGCCTTCATATCCATGAGGAAGTCATGCATGGCGGGGTAGATGCCGAGGTTGTAGGTCACAGAGGCCAGGACAATGTGACTGTACTTAAACGCCTCGGAGATCAGCTGGGAGACATGAGTGGAGGACACATCGTACATCGCCACCTTGCTCATGCCCTTATCGCAGAGCGACGTCGCCAGCGCCTGCGCCGCGTTCTCCGTGTTGCCGTACATAGAGGCGTAGACGATGAGCACGCCCTGGGTCTCAGGGGCATAGCGGCTCCATGTGTCGTACTTTTCAATGAACCAGCCCAGATCCTTGCGCCACACGGGGCCGTGGAGCGGGCAGATGTACTTGATCTGATCCAAAACGCCGCCGGCCTTTTTCAGCAGGAGCTGGATGTGGGGGCCGTACTTGCCCACGATGTTGGTAAGGTAGCGACGGGCGTCGTCCAGCCAGTCCCGCTCGAAGTCCACCTCGTCGGCGAACAGCTTGCCGTCCAGCGCGCCGAAGGTGCCGAAGGCGTCGGCGGAAAAGAGGACGCCGTCGGTGACGTCGAGGGTCACCATGGCCTCCGGCCAGTGAACCATAGGCGCGCCCACAAAGGTGACGGTGTGCTTGCCGAAGGAGAAGGTGTCGCCCTCCTTCACCTCGATGCACTCATGTCCGTCCACATGGAAGCCGAACTGCCGCATGAGCATGAATGCCTTCTCGTTGGAGATCAGTTTCACCTTGGGATGGCGCAGCAGGATCTCCTCGATGCAGGCGGCGTGATCCGGCTCCAGATGGTTGACCAGCAGGTAGTCCAGCTCGCGGCCATCCAGCACATACGCCAGATTTTCCAAAAGCTGGCGGCAGGCAGACCAGTCCACCGTGTCAAAGAGCACCGTCTTTTCATCCAGCAGGCAGTAGGCGTTGTAGCTTACGCCCCGGGGAATGGGAAAGCAGTTTTCAAACAGGGCCAGGCGATGGTCGTTGGCGCCCACCCAGTAGAGGTCGTTCGTTACTTTACGCACGCAATACATCTTATCTTGCCTCCTTCACGGCCTCAAGCCTTTACAAATTGATCCTTCGTCTCCGCGCACTCGGGACACACCCACTCGGCGGGAAGCTGCTCAAAGAGCGTACCGGGCGCGATCTCGCCGTCCTCGTCGCCCAACTCCGGCACATACTCGTAGCCGCAGCCGCTGCAGACGTAGCGGTCGCCGATGGGGGCGGGCTTCGGCGGCGTGGGCCGCTTCATCTTTACCATGGGCGGCGCGGGCAGCTTTTCGCCGCTATCCAGCGCGGCAGTGAGCAGGGGCAGGATCTCCTCCACATCGCCCACGATGCCGTAGTCGCAGTTCTTGAAGATAGGCGCGTTACCGTTCTTATTGATGGCCACGATGGTGGAGGCGTCCTTGATGCCCTTAAGGTGCTGGGATGCGCCGGAGATGCCGCAGGCGATGTACAGATTGCCGGTGAACTTCTGACCGGACATACCCACATAGCGGTTCAGCGGCAGATATTTGAGAGTCTCCGCCACAGGGCGGGAAGAACCGATGGCCGCGCCGGCGGCCTTGGCCAGCGACTCTACCAGTTTCATGTTCTTTTTCTCCCCGATGCCCTTGCCCGCGGAGACCACCCGCTCCGCCTGCGGGATGGGCGTATCCATAGGGATGCCCACGGAGAAGTCGTGACCATCCTTCTTCAGCGCCGCCACAAGGTCGGCCACCTGCTGGGCAGCATCCCCCTCCCGGAAGATGGTCTTTTTGCGAATGCCGGTGATGGGCGCGGGTTTCTTGGCCGCCGAACGGCTCTCGCCGCCGGAGCTCTTGCCCAGCCTGCCCAACAGATGAGAGGCGATGACCACCCGCTGGATCTCGTTAGTGCCCTCGTAGAGGGTGGTGATCTTGGCGTCGCGGTAGGCCCGTTCCACCTCCATGCCCTTGAGGTAGCCGCTGCCGCCGTGGATCTGCAAGGCATCGTTGGTGACCTCCAGCGCGATGTCCGAGGCGTACATCTTCGCCATGGCGGACTCCATGCCGTAAGGCGCGTGCTGCTCCTTCAGCTCCGCCGCGGAGTAGATGAGGAACCGGGCGCAGCGCAGCTTGGTTGCCATATCCGCCAGCTTGAAGGCGATGCTCTGCTGGGCCGCGATGGGCTTGCCGAACTGGACGCGCTCCTTGGAATAGCTCAACGCGTGCTCAAACGCGCCCTGGGCGATGCCCAGCGCCTGCGCGGCGATGCCGATGCGTCCGCCGTCCAGCGTGGACATGGCAATCTTGAAGCCCTCGCCCTCCTTGCCCAATAGGTTTTCCTTGGGAACCTTCACGTCGTTGAAGATCAGCTCCGCCGTGGAGGAGGAGCGAATACCCATCTTGTCATAGTGGTCGCCGAACTCAAAGCCCTTCCAGCCCTTCTCCACGATGAAAGCGGAGATGCCCCGGGTGCCGATGTCCGGCGTGGTGACGGCGAAAACCACATAGGTGTCCGCCTTAGGGGCGTTGGTAATGAAGATCTTGCCGCCGTTGAGGAGGTAGTAGTCCCCCTTATCCAGCGCCGTGGTCTCCGTGCCGCCGGCGTCGGATCCGGCGTTGGTCTCCGTAAGGCCGAAGGCGCCGATCTTCTCGCCCTTGGCCAGCGGAACCAGATATTTCTTCTTCTGCTCCTCGGTGCCATAGGCGAAAATGGGCCATGAGCCGAGGGAGACGTGGGCGGAGAGGATTACGCCCGTGCCGCCGTCCACACGGGCCAGCTCCTCCACCGCGATGGCGTAGCTCAGGGCATCAAGACCGGCACCGCCGTACTCCTTGGGGTAGGGAATGCCCATCCAGCCCAGCTTACCCAGCTTCTTGACAGCCTCCTCGGGAAACTCATTGTTCTGATCCATTAAAAATGCGAGGGGCTTGATCTCCTCCTCCGCAAAACTCCGGATCTTCGCGCGCAGCTCTTCGTGCGCCGCCGTGGTTTGAAACAGCATACGGGTACCTCCTTTTAAAATTTTACAGCTTGCTTGTATCTTGGGGATCGGATCCGCCGGTCAGCAGCCTGCGCAGGCTCACGGCACGGAACGCCTCGTCCTGCTTTTGCTGCAAGGCCGCCAGCTGACAGTGGATGGTGCACCGCCCATGCTTGTCCTGCCAGCGGCATTCATATCCCGGCTCCATGCAGGCGCACAGGATGCCCCGCTCCCCCACGACCCCCATGAGATCGTAGAGGGAGGTCGCGTCCAGATCGCAGGACAGCGCGCAGCCGCCGAGAGCGCCGCGGCTCACCCGCACCAAATTGCCGGCGGAGAGCTTGCGCAGAATCTGGTAGGCAAACTGATTGGGGATCAATTCCGTTTCCGACATCTCGGCCACCGAATGCTTCTCCCCGTCCAGCAGCACCCGCAAAATGCGCAGCGCGTAGTCCGTCTCTTTGGTGATGATCATGCTCCACATCCTCTTTTCGCTTGCTTGTTAATACCATCATATCAATCTTGATAAATTTTGTCAAGATTATTTCAAAAAAAATATCGCTTTCATACAGACCGCCCCAGCCCGGGTCAGCTTCGCTTTCCATTCAGCGAAAAGCCATGTTCCTT
>CAUBMI010000121.1 GCA_958436995.1 uncultured Collinsella sp. | reverse complement strand
TATCGGCGGTCGGCGCACTGCGCGCCGACCGCTTTTTTGACAATCTTGGACCCCCGTGTCCGCCGAGTGGGTGAGATGGGTTAGGTTTGTCGCGAGTTCCGCACGCAAAGAAGGCCACTTAATGTGGCCTTCGTCTTGCGCAGGACTGTCCGAGCAGCAAACCTAACCCATCTCACCCACTCGGCGGACACCCTTCAAAGTTTTTCAAAAAAGTTGTTGACGCGCGCGTAACGACTCGTCTAATATATCCCTTGCGCGATGGACCTGTAGCTCAGTTGGTTAGAGCGTCCGGCTGATAACCGGGAGGTCACAAGTTCGAATCTTGTCAGGTCCACCACTTTCTTTCGCAATAAACACCCCAGCGAGAGCCGAGTCGCCGCTGGGGTGTTTATTACTTTCTCCGTGGGGGTTTAGCTCAGCTGGGAGAGCGCGGGCTTTGCAAGCCTGAGGTCAGGGGTTCGATCCCCCTAACCTCCACCATGATGGACCTGTAGCTCAGTTGGTTAGAGCGTCCGGCTGATAACCGGGAGGTCACAAGTTCGAATCTTGTCAGGTCCACCATCAAAACGTTAAGAGCCCTGGGGCATTGCCTCGGGGCTTTTTTCTTATCCAACAAAGTAGTCAAAATAGCCCCGTCCCAAATTAACTACTTTGATTTTGTGTGCTGGGCGAAAGATTGGGTAGTATAGCTATTCAATGCGGTGACCCTGCCGTGTGTTAACCGCTATGTACCGGAGGTGTTCCATGGTTCGTGTCGACATAGAGACCATCGTCATGGCCGCCGGTCCCGTGCCATCGCTTATCGTGCTTCGCGAGCGCTGCGGCAAGTCGGATTCGACGGCACCCCTGCGTTCGCTTTCCATTCAGACCGGCTCGTTTGAGGCCGCGGCCATTAGCCGTGGCATCGATAACGGTCGCGCCGAGCGCCCGATAACGCATGATCTGCTGCTTGACACCGTCGATGCCCTGGGCGCCAAGCTCGAGCGCATCGAGATCGTTCGCGCCGAGCCGCCGGTGTTCTATGCGACGATTGTCGTGCTGGTCGATGGTGGCGAGCGCAAGGTTGACGCCCGCCCCAGTGACGCCATTGCCCTTGCCGTGCGCAGTAATGCCCCCATGTTTGTGGAGGACGACATCATGAATCGCCTGGGTACCGTTTCTGCCCATGCCGAGGAAGTTGACGACGAGCAAGAGTTCGAGAAGTTCGACGAGTTCGTCCATACGCTCTCCCCCGATGATTTCTAAATGTCTGGTACGCGAGCGGAGAGGTCGCTGATGGGTACCCGCGTATCGGCTGAAGCGGCCGCCATCGCGCGTGAAGCCCAGATGCGCTCGGAGGCATCCGAGGCGGCTCGCATCGCCTATGTGACGCAGGCCCGCACGCTTCGCGAGCGCCGCGGCTCCTATATCAAGATGGTTATCATCTCCGCCCTTGTCGCGGTAATCTGTTCTCGTCTTCGTGGTACAGTTGGTGCGCTTGGGTTTTCGATTTCAACAGGCTTGGTAATCTGGGGTGTGGTCGATGCAGTAATGCTGACCAACCAGATCAAGGTGCTCGACAAGCGCGCGATGGATATGGTGCGCGCCCGCGACGCCGCCGCCAAGATCGCTGCCGAGGCACAAGAACTGTAACGACGCCGGATTCGATGGGAAGGTCTAGAGATGGCACAGGATATGCAGGACGCCGGTAACGTCTCCGCCGAGCTCGACGCCATGGTGTGTGACCTGATTGGTGCGTTCTTGGACGACCTTGCCGCCGGCGAGAATCCGGGCGTAGTTGTGGCGATCGAGGACGCTGCTTCCAACCGCTATCTGGCGGCACTCGACGAGGACGGCGAAGAGGCGTGCCTGGAGGCTGCCACCAACTTTATCTCCGAGCACAAGATGGGCCTTAAGGATGAGGGCCTGGGCCGTATCGCCCGCTATGCCATCGGCTATACCGGCTGCGTCGAGATTGACGGCGGCTATCACGACGCCCTGCTCGTGAGCTTCTTCGAAACCACGCTCGAGAGCGGCTTTTCGGCATATGTGCTGTATGAGGGCATGGGTGCCGGCGATGGTTTTATGTGGAGCGACCCTGAACCTGCAGGTGAGGAAACCCCTCTCATCTAAAATCGCTAAAATAAACGAGTTTTCGGTAAAAGGCTCAATATTCCCGCCGAGCGTTGCATTGCTGGGCGGGCCGCATACGCGTGCCGTTTGTATATGGATAGAAGATAGGGGAACTACATGCGCGTAGACAATCTGAGGAACATCGCCATCATCGCCCACGTCGACCACGGCAAGACGACGATGGTTGACAAGCTCCTGCGTGCCACGGACGCCTTCCGTGCCAACCAGCAGGTCGAGGACCGCGTCCTGGACTCTAACGACCAGGAGCGCGAGCGCGGCATCACGATTCTCGCCAAGAACATCTCTATCGAGTACAAGGACGTCAAGATCAACGTCATCGACACCCCGGGCCATGCCGACTTTGGCGGCGAGGTCGAGCGTGTGCTGCGTATGGCCGACGGCGCCCTGCTGCTGGTCGACGCCTTTGAGGGCCCCATGCCCCAGACCCGCTTTGTGCTGCGTCACGCTATCGACACCGGCCTCAAGATCATGATCGTCATCAACAAGATCGACCGTCCGGGTGCCAACCCCGAGAAGGCCTACAACGACTGCCTCGACCTTATGGCCGACCTGGGCGCCACCGACGACCAGCTCGAGTTCGCCATGGAGCACGTGGTCTACGCCAGCGCCATGAATGGCTTTGCCCGCCTCGACCCCAACGACGGCAACATGGATATGTACCCGCTGCTCGATATGATCATCGACGATATGCCTGCGCCCGAGGTTGACGAGACCGCCCCGCTGGCCATGCAGTGCGTGACCATCGACCACTCCAACTTTGTCGGCCGCATCGGCATCGGTCGCGTGTATTCCGGCGCCATTCACCAGGGCGACCAGATTCTGGTCGTCAAGAACGACGGCTCCAGCGCCACCGCTACCGTCAAGCAGCTCTTCACCTTCGACTACCTGGGCCGCACCGAGTGCCAGGAAGTCGGCGCCGGCGATATCGCCGCTGTCGTGGGTATCGACCGCACCGATATCGGCGATGTTTACACCGACCCCGAGCACCCCGTCGAGCTCGAGCCCATTGAGATCGACCCGCCGACCCTGTCCATCGTCTTTGAGGCCTCGACCTCCCCGCTCGTCGGCCGTGACGGCGACATCGTGGGTGCCCGTCAGCTCAAGGAGCGCCTGTTCAACGAGGCCGAGAACAACGTGACCATGAAGATCGAGGAGCTCGAGGACAAGAGCGGCGTCGAGGTCTCGGGCCGCGGCATTCTACACCTGTCCGTCCTGATGGAGTCCATGCGCCGCGAGGGCTTTGAGTTCCAGGTCGGCCGTCCCCGCGTTCTGTTTAAGAAGGACGAGAGCGGCAACAAGCTGGAGCCTGTCGAGCAGGCCGTCGTCGAGTGCCCGGACGAGTACTCGGGCAAGGTCGTCGAGGTCTTCGGCACCTCCGGTGGCATCATGACGAGCATGGACACCTCGGGCATCGTGACCCATCTTGAGTTCAAGATCCCGACACGCGGCATCATGGGTCTTAAGAACCGCATTATGAACGTCACCCACGGCGAGGGCGTGTTCTACCACACCTTCCTGGAGTATGGCCCCTACGCCGGCGAGATCGGCAATCGCCAGAACGGCGCCATGATCTCCATGACCACCGAGAAGGCCGTTGCCTACGCTCTGGGCACGCTGCAGGAGCGCGGCCAGCTGTTCGTTGAGCCGGGTACCGAGTGCTACGAGGGCATGATCGTGGGCGAGCGCAGCAAGGCCGGCGACATGGTCGTCAACATCGCCCGTACCAAGAACCTGGGCAACCAGCGTTCCTCGACCTCCGACATCTCCGTCCAGCTGGTGCCGCCTCGCACCTTCTCGCTGGAAGAGGCGCTGGAGTACATCGCTGACGACGAGCTGGTGGAGATCACTCCTAAGAACATCCGCCTGCGCAAGCGTCTGCTCAACGCCACCGACCGCAAGAAGGCAGCCGTCCGCGCTGGCCAGGTCAACAAATAAGTGCTGGGGCTTATAACCGCCAATAAGAAAGGGCGTCGACCGCAATGGTCGGCGCCCTTTTTGTT
>CAUBMI010000120.1 GCA_958436995.1 uncultured Collinsella sp. | reverse complement strand
GCGCATCGCCTGCGTTATCGTGATCGGCCTTGCCCTGCAGGTGGTCGTTGGCTACGTGACCGACGCCGTGCTGTCGCTGTTGCCCGAGGCTGCGGCCGACTACAGCGAGCTTGTCGAGGAAACAGGCATGGGCGACACCAGCTATCTCGCCGTCCTGACTACGGTGCTCGGCGCCCCATTTTGTGAAGAGCTGCTGGTACGCGGCATTATTTTTGAGTTTTCGCTCCGAGCGTTTAATCCGCAGTGCCGCCCACTTTGGAAGCGCCGGCGTCGTGCGGGTGCGCAGGACGGCGCCATGGTGCCCTGGGCGGCCCCGAGCACGTGGGGTATCACCGCGGCGATTGTGCTGCAGGCGGCAATCTTCGGTTTTATGCACATGAATTGGGTGCAAGGTTGCTACGCGGGTGCCGCTGGCCTCATCTTTGGTTGGGTGCTCGTGACGACCGGAAAGCTCCGCTACACGATCCTGCTGCACTTCGCCTTTAATGCCGGGTCGTATCTCATGACGTTGCTCTGGTTTGTGAACACGCCGTTCGACGTGGCAATTACGGTCGCTATCGCCGGCGTCATCCTCGTTGGGGCAATGCGCTCGCTGCGCCACGCGTGTGGGATGGACGCAGCGAGCGCACCGCTGCCCTAGTTGCGACGCCCGCCTCCGTTGGCGCCCTGCCGTCCCTGGGCCGCGCGATTGCGACCGGCAGTGTTCTGCGCACGCGACATGCCGCCGTGCCCCTTGCTGCCTTTGGGTCCCTTGTCGGCGCCGCCGCCATGCGGTTTGCCGCCTTTCTTGCCGGTGCCATGTCCGCCGTTGGCCGATGTCTCGCCCGGGCGTGGCGGCACGGGGCGAATCAGGCAATGCTTGGTGTAGCCAATCAGATCGCGGCGGCCGGCTTTTTCCAGCGCCTCACGCACGAGCTTGTAGTTCTCGGGCTTGCGGTATTGGATGAGCGCACGCTGCATGGCCTTCTCGTGTGGGTCGCGTGCCACGTAGATCGGCTTCATGGTGCGTGGGTCCACGCCGGTGTAGTACATGCAGGTCGACATGGTGGACGGCGTGGGGTAGAAGTCCTGCACCTGCTCGGGCATGTAGCCCATGTCGCGCACGGCCTCGGCAAGGTCCACGGCTTCCTTCATCGTTGAACCGGGGTGGCTCGAGATTAGGTACGGCACCACATACTGCTTGAGCCCGTATTCGCGGTTCAGGCGTTCAAATTTACGGCAGAACGCGTCGTAGACGGCGCGGCTCGGCTTGCCCATCACGGAGAGCACCGCGTCGCTCACGTGCTCGGGCGCTACGCGCAGCTGGCCCGAGACGTGATGCTCCAGCAGCTCGCGCAAAAACTCGTCCGAGGCATCGGCCATGGTGTAGTCAAAGCGGATGCCGCTGCGCACGAAGACCTTTTTGACGCCCGGCAGCTGGCGCAGGTCGCGCAGCAACTGCGTGTAGCCGCTCTCGTCGACCACCATGTTCTTGCACACGCTCGGCCACAGGCAGCGCTTGTTCTTGCACACGCCGTGCTTGAGCTGTTTGTCGCAAGCAGGGCGGCTAAAGTTCGCCGTCGGTCCGCCCACGTCGTTGATGTAGCCCTTAAACTCGGGGTCGCGCGTGAGTAGCTCGGCCTCGCGCATAATCGAATCGTGGCTACGCATCTGCAGCACGCGGCCCTGGTGGAAGGTCAGCGCGCAAAACGAGCACTCACCAAAGCAGCCGCGGTTGGAGCTGATGGAAAACTTGATCTCGGCAAAGGCCGGCACGCCGCCTGCCGCGTCGTAATCGGGATGCCAATCGCGTGCGTAGGGGAGTTCGGCAACCTCGTCCATCTCATCGGTGGTGAGCGTCGCCGACGGCGGGTTCTGCACCACATAGGCGCTGTTGGGGTAGGGCTCTACCAGGCGGTGTCCGGTGATGGGATCCATGTTCTGCTGCTGCACATTAAAGCTGCGCGCGTAGTTGAGCTTGTCGGCGGTAAGGTCGTCCCAGCTGGGCAGCAGGTCGTAGTCGTAGACCTCGTCGAGTGAGCCCGTGCGGTAGACGGTGCCGTTGATGTAGGTGATCTGATCGACGGGCAGTCCCGCGTCGAGCGCGTCGGCGATCTCGACAATCGCGCGCTCGCCCATGCCGTAGATGAGGATGTCGGCGCCCGAGTCGAGCAGTACCGAGCGCTTGAGCTTGTCCTGCCAGTAGTCGTAGTGGGCCAGACGACGCAGGCTCGCCTCGATGCCGCCGATGATAATGGGGGCGTCCTTGAACGTTTGGCGGATGAGGTTGCCGTAGACCGTGACGGCGCGGTTGGGGCGGTGACCCTCCTCGCCACCAGGGGTATAGGCGTCGGTGTGGCGGCGGTGCTTGGTCACCGAATAGTGGTTGACCATGGAGTCCATGTTGCCGGCGCTGACGAGAAAGCCCAGGCGTGGCTCGCCAAGCACCGTGATGCTGGCGGGGTCGGTCCAGTCGGGCTGACAGATAATGCCCACTTTGTAGCCGTGCGCGTCGAGGACGCGGCTGATGATGGCCATGCCAAAGCTAGGGTGGTCCACGTAGGCGTCGCCGCAGATGTAGACAAAGTCGCACTGGTCCCAGCCG
Source organism: uncultured Collinsella sp. (assembly GCA_958436995.1). Lineage (GTDB taxonomy): Bacteria > Actinomycetota > Coriobacteriia > Coriobacteriales > Coriobacteriaceae > Collinsella. The sequence goes on along the minus strand of CAUBMI010000120.1, from coordinate 1,556 downwards.
CGCGCGTCCATATCGGCGCGGCTGACGGGGAGGAACTTGTCGCGGCCCGGACGCCAGGGGCGGACGGGTGTCGCCTTGACGGTTGTGGCCTGTGCCTTACCGCCGCGCTTTCGCTGCTGGCCCTGTTTGCCCTGCTGACTGCGCTGGTTGTTCTGAGCGTGCTGAGGCTTTTTTGCCACGATCCCTCCCGGTGTTTGTATGCTGCACGTAATTGTAACCAGTCTTTTTAGGACGGGGCTAAAAAGACTGGTGGAGTACACGAGGTCTCGGGTGTCGGTGCCGCGCCCGCCGTTTGTTTCCAGACTGTGTATCTGCGCGTTGGAGAACCCGTCTCGCGCGCACGCCATGTTGTCAATGGGTTACAGTATGAACGGCGGCTATGTCTCCGCCAACGCACGAGAGGGTCGTCAACAAGGAGGATGCACGACGATGCAGCGTGCCAAACAGATATCGGAGTCCATTGAGCTGGGCATCATCTTGGCGCTCGCCGGTGGCTTTATGGATGTGTATTCGTACATTGGGCGCGACCATGTTTTCGCCAACGCGCAGACGGGCAACATCCTGCTGGTGGGCGTGAGCATCTCGGAGGGCAATTGGGCACTTGCGGGGCGTTACTTCTTCCCTGTGGTTTCGTTTGCTGTGGGCATTATGCTTGCCGACCTGGTACACGAGCGGTTTGGCAGTGTGATTCACTGGCGCCAGGTGACGGTGTTCTTTGAAGCCGTCATCTTGCTGGGCGTGAGCTTTATCCCCGGTGGCGGTTACAACCTGCTCGCCAACTGCCTTACTTCGTTTGCCTGCGGTATGCAGGTCGAGAGCTTCCGCAAGATTCATGGACACGGCATCGCCACGACCATGTGTATCGGCAACCTCCGTAATGCCTTGCAAAACGTGGACGATTACATCATTACCCACAAGCGCGGCTTTTTGGAAAACGGCCTGCTGTACTTTGGTGTGATCTTTACCTTTGTGTTTGGCGCCGTGCTGGGCAATTGGTGCATTGAGCGCATGGGTCTGCACGCCATCGTCGTGGCGAGCGTGCTGCTGTTTGTCGCGTTTGCCATCATGTTCATCGACCGCGAGCGCGACTTGCGTTTTCGCTGGAAGGTTGCGGCCGAGGCTTGGAAAGAGGGCTGTCGAAAGTAACCGAATGCGGCAAAGGGACAGCCCCTTTGCCGCAATATTTTTCATCTTCTGTTGAAACGCTTTAACAATTTTGACGTTCTCACGTGTTTTTGGTTTCAAAAGCGTTAGGATGGGACTCATAGCGTGGGGCGTAATGGGTGCCCCGCACACGATGGGAGGCTATCAATGGCTAATCGTTTCGTTCTCAACACCATTTCTTATCATGGTTCCGGCGCCATCAAGGAGATTCCCGGCGAGCTCCAGCGTCGCGGCTACAAGAAGATCTTCGTCTGCTCCGACCCCGATCTGGTCAAGTTTGGCGTTACCGCTAAGGTGACCGACGAGCTCGACGCCGCCGGCATCGCTTGGAGCCTCTACTCCGAGATCAAGCCCAACCCCACTATCCAGAACGTCAAGGACGGCGTCGAGGC
>CAUBMI010000119.1 GCA_958436995.1 uncultured Collinsella sp. | reverse complement strand
GCCTCGAGCTGGGCGACTTCTCGCTCGGTCTCGGTGTGTTCGGCTTTGTCTCGGGCCAAGGATCCTGCAAGCGACTCAGTGATCTCTGGGTGGTCGTGCACTTCGGTCGCCTGTTCGATGATCGACTGCGCATGCGCGGCATCTGCCCGGGCGTTTGCGATGGCCTGCTCTTGCTCGCGGCGTGCCTTGTCCTGCGCGGTGATCTTTTCGCGCAGCTCGCGCTGACGCGTCGCGGCGGCAGTTTTTGCGGACTGCAGCTCGTCGCGCGCGGCATCTGCCTCGGCCGTTACGGCCTGGTGCGCGCGTTTAGCGTCGGCGATGGGAGCCTGTGCCTGCTCGACGGCCTGCTCGGCGGCGGCAAGTGAATGCTCAAGATCGGCGGTCACGCGCGGAATGTCTTCCTCGGCCTTGCGGAGGGCGTCGGCAGCGTCGGAGATTTGCATAGACAGCTCGCTGGTGCGCACGGTGTAATTGGCGGGATTTGCCGAAGGGTTGCGCTGCAGCTCGGCATACTCGCGACGCAAGGTCTCGAGCTGTGCGCGCGTAGCATCGGCAGTTTGTCGTGCGGCGGCGACACCGGTATCGCGCTCAGCCTTCACTTTGTCGCGGATACGCTTGGAATCCTCAAGGCGACGAACCAGGCGGTTGCCGGTCTCGCGCGAACTCGCCTCGCGGGCTTCCACGGCGTCGAGTGCAGCCTTCAGGCGGAGCTCGGTCGCATCGTCCTCTGCCTTCATTTGCTCGAGCTGGCCCTTGAGCTCAGTCGCTTTGGCGGCATGGGCGTCGCGGTCAATCTCGGCGGCCGCAGCGGTCTTTTGTGCCGTGGCGATTGCCTGGCGCTGGTCGGCGATGATCTGATCGTAGCGGCCTGCGATGTCCTGGCGCGTCTCGAGCTCCTCTGCCTGGTCGGCGATGCGCTGCTCAAGCTCGGACAGGTGGGCGCGGGCATCGGCGAGTGCCTTCTTGGCGGCGTTCATCTCGCGCATGGCCGACGCGCCCTGGGCGATAAAAGTGCCCACGGCGTTAGCGGTGTTTGAGACGGCGCTCCCCAGGTCGCGGCTCGTGGCGGGAGCATGCGAGGTGGTCGGGTGTACGGCCTCGGCGGCATTCGTATCGGCAGTCTGCGGCGCGGCGATATTGCCGGTGCCGCCTTCGATCACGGAAAAGCCCGCTGCGTGCGGGTCGACCGCGTCGGCGCCGATCGTGGGGTGCTCGAGTTGCAGGAACGAGGGCATGGTGCTGCCCTGGTCGGCAACCGGGGTCTCGCCGGGCACAAACGTCGAGGCGGCCTCGGCGGCTTCCTCTTCCTCGGCGTCGACATCGGCATCGGCGACAGCGTCCTTCATCGCTTTGACGGCATCCATCATGGAGTCCATGACGGCGTCGAGCTCTTCTTCCGAAGACACCTCGATGGGGCCTGCTGCTTGCGGAGCGTTCTCAGCCTTGGGCTCAGTATCGCTCGGGTCCGGCTGCTCTAGCTGCTCTTCTTTGTCTTGCTCTGCGGCGACATTTGCGTCTGCGGCCTCGTCTGCGGCGGCAGGAGCCTCCTCGACAGCGGCATCAATGCCGCCATCGCTTCTGGTGGAAGTATCGCAGTCGTCAATGGTGTCTGCGGAATTATCAATATGCTGTTGAGTCTGGGGGTCCAGCTCGTCTGTCATAGGCATGTGCTCCTCATCGTTGTTCGTCACCCTATGATAAAGTCTCGCGCCGACATCCCGCGCCCCGCAGCAAAGTTTCAAAACGTGTTCGATGACTCGTTGCGTTAACAAAAACTCGGTCGCTCTATCCAATTTTTACTTGACATTCCCTTCGCCGAAAGACGTTGCACCGTTCGCCTGCCATGGGCTTTATTTTTCACTTGAACCCGCTAAAGTTGCATGTCAGCTTTTGGCGCGTGAAGTTGGATGCGCGCAGTCGACGGGCGGGCCCGTCGCGATTTGAAAGGACTTTGTATGGGACTTTTCACTGGTAAGACCGTGATCGTCACCGGCGGCGGCAAGGCCACGCTCAAGGACGGTTCCGCCGGCTCCATCGGCTACGGCATCGATATCGCTTTTGCCAAGGAGGGCGCGAACCTCGTCATCACCGGCCGCAACGTCGCCAAGCTCGAGGCTGCCAAGGAGTCTCTCGAGGCTGAGTACGGCGTCAAGGTTCTGCCTGTTCAGGCCGATGTCTCCGCCGGCCAGGACAACGAGGCCGTCGTGCAGAACGTTATCGACAAGGCGATTGAGGAGTTCGGTCGCATCGACGCCGTCGTCAACAACGCTCAGGCCAGCGCCTCGGGCGTGACCATTGCCGATCACACCATGGATCAGTTTAACCTGGCCATTTACTCCGGTCTGTATGCTACCTACCTGTACATGCAGAAGGCCTATCCGCACCTGAAAGAGACCAAGGGCTCCGTGGTCAACTTTGCTTCGGGCGCCGGCCTGTTTGGCAACTACGGCCAGTGCAGCTATGCTGCCGCCAAGGAGGGCATCCGCGGCCTGACTCGCGTCGCCGCCAACGAGTGGGGCAAGGACGGCATCAACGTCAATATCGTTTGCCCGCTTGCTTGGACCGCTGCGCTCGAGAACTTCCAGGATGCCTATCCCGAGGCGTTCAAGGCCAACGTCCACATGCCGCCGGCGGGCCACTACGGCGACGTCGAGAAGGAGATCGGCCGCGTGGTCGTTCAGCTCTGCGGCCCCGACTTTAAGTATATGAACGGCGAGACCGTCACCCTCGAGGGTGGCATGGGCCAGCGCCCGTAGGAGTTACGGCGTTTTACCAAACGCCGTAACGGGCCGACGCTGCGCGGTCACCAGAGCGACAACTTGTCATTCAAAGAGGGCGGCATGACCAGAAGGTCTATGCCGCCCTCTTTTCATGCCAATTTGTTCGCTCTGGTGACCGCTCGCTGACATTGCCAGAACATCGGGGCTACCCTGGCTGTTGGATGTAGTCGTTGGGGACGTTCTTGTTTGACTAGTCGTTTAAGAACGTCCCCAATGACTACCTGCAAAATGAGCGTGGATAATCTCCCGTTTTTGGGCTGTGCTTTGGGCAAAAGTGGGAGATTATCCACGCTCATCCGGTAAGCGTCCAAAAATCCACGCTCATTTGCCGTGTCCCTGCCGTATCCTCCTCGCGCCAGTTTCTGTCGAGTCGGTGCGGTTCGATGGTTGCTCGTATAATGGTCTGCGTATGAACCGCAACCAAGGAGTTCCAGTTTATGGACCAGAGCCTCTTTAAATTCGACTTGATCGCCGAGGACCCGACCACGCACGCGCGTGCCGGCGTGCTGCATACCCCGCACGGCGATATCGAGACGCCGATCTTTATGCCCGTGGGCACCAAGGCAAACGTCAAGGGCATTCCCACCGAGACCGTCAAGCAGCTCGGCGCCCAGATCGTGCTTGCCAACACCTATCACCTGTCCATGCGCCCCGGCGAGGACACCATCGCCGAGCTGGGCGGACTGCATAAGTTCATGAACTGGCACGGCCCCATCCTCACCGACTCGGGCGGATTCCAGGTCTTTAGCCATAACGACGCCGTCAAGCTCACCGACGAGGGCGTGCGCTTTATCGTCAACGACTACGACGGTCGCCACGTGTTCTGGACGCCCGAGGACAACATGGAAATCGCCATGAAGCTCGGTTCCGACATTTGCATGCAGCTCGACCAGTGCCCCGGCTATCCCGCCACGCGCGCCTACGTCGAGCGCGCCGTGGAGCTGTCGAGTATGTGGGCCGAGCGCTGCTACAAGGCCCACACCCGTGATGACCAGGCACTTTTTGGCATCGTCCAGGGTGGCATGCATCTGGATCTGCGCCTGCGATCGCTGCGCCACCTGGAGGAGTGCGGCGACTTCCCCGGTTACGGCATCGGCGGCTACTCGGTGGGCGAGGACCACGAGACCATGTTCGAGACACTGGCGCCGCTGGTTTCCGAGTATATGCCTAAGCACAAGCCGCGCTACCTCATGGGCGTCGGCAACCCTACCACGCTCGTGCGCGGCGTTGGCGTGGGCATCGACATGTTCGACTGCGTGCTGCCGACGCGCACCGGCCGCATGGGTACGGCGTTCTCCAGTGAAGGTCGCCTTAACTTCCGCAACGCGCGCTTTGCGCACGACGACGGCCCCATCGATCCCACCTGCACCTGCCCGGTGTGCACGGGCGGCTACAGCCGCGCGCTCATCCGTCACATGGTCACGCAGAAGGAGATGCTCGGCGGTATTCTGCTGTCGATGCACAACATCTACTACCTGCTTAACCTTATGCAGCGTGCTCGCCAGGCCATTATCGAGGGCCGCTACGGCGCATTCGTGAGCGATTGGATGAATAGTCCTGCCGCGGTGGATTACTAAG
>CAUBMI010000118.1 GCA_958436995.1 uncultured Collinsella sp. | reverse complement strand
CGCAGCGTGTTCTCGTTTTGCATGTGCCCCGGCGGGCAGGTTGTCGCCGCCTCTTCCGAGCAGGGCCACCTGTGCGTCAACGGCGCCAGTCTCAATGCCCGCGGCGGACGCAACGCAAATGCCGCCCTGCTCGTTAACGTCACACCCGAGGACCTTCCCAACGATGACCCACTCGCCGGCATCGAGCTCCAGCGTGCCTGCGAGGCGGCCGCCTATCGCCTGGGCGGTTCCAACTGGAACGCACCGGCACAGCTCGTCGGAGATTTCCTCGCAGGACGTGCCAGCAAGGCGCCCGGAAAGGTAAAGCCCACCTATCCGCTCGGTGTGACCTGGACGGCAATTGACGAAGCCCTGCCGCAGCATATCGTCGAGTCGCTCCGCCTGGGACTTCCCCTACTCGGAAAAAAGCTACGCGGCTACGACCGCCCCGACGCCGTTCTTACCGGCGTGGAGACTCGTTCGAGCTCACCGGTCACTGTCACCCGAGACCGAACGTGCCATGCCGTGTCGACCCCGGGCCTCTATCCTTGTGGTGAGGGAGCTGGATATGCCGGCGGCATCATGAGCGCGGCCACCGACGGCATCCGTTGTGCCGAAGCCCTGATCGCAGACCTCTAACGCACGAATTCCAGCGCGCAAAAGACACAGGCCCCAAGCTCCACAGGGAACTCGGGGCCTGTTCACTATTTCTTAAACCGTGCACCCTGGCGTTTTCTGCCCGATGCGAACGTGGAACCCTTGCGGGCCTGCGAACGTAAGCGCTCAATCGTCTCGTCCTCAGACGCACCCTCGAGCATCGCTCGAATCTGAACGACGGCATCGCGCAGGCGCGCCGCCTCCTCAAAGTCCATGGCAGCAGAAGCGTTACGCATATCCTCTTCCATGGTTTCGACGATCCGCACGAGCTCGTCATGCGGCAGTTCTTCCAACTGCTCCGCAAGTGTCTGCTCGGGCGCCACCGTTTCCGGCACGCCACCCTCGCCCGACTCATCGGGCGTATAGAATGCGCCATGGCCAAGAGAGTCGCCCTTCGAGCGTCCCTTGGAACCCACGGTTTTTTCGGCCTCGGCAATAAAACTTGAGATGTCGTTGATGGCCTTGCGCACCGTCTTGGGCACAATGCCATGCTCTTCGTTATATGCCATCTGAATCTCGCGACGGCGCTGCGTCTCCTCGATGGCCTCTTTCATCGAATCGGTCATAACGTCTGCATACATGATGACTTCGCCATCGGCGTTACGGGCCGCGCGGCCAATCGTCTGAATCAGCGAACGACGGTTGCGCAAGAAGCCTTCCTTATCGGCATCGAGAATTGCCACCAGTGAGACCTCGGGGAGATCCAAGCCCTCGCGAAGCAGGTTGATACCAACGAGAACATCGATCTTTCCCTCGCGCAGCGTTCGCAGGATCTCGACACGGTCCATCGTCGCTGTATCGGAGTGCATGTAATTGACCTTAATGCCGGCATCAAGCAGATGGTCGGTCAGGTCCTCGGCCATGCGCTTGGTGAGCGTGGTCACCAGTACGCGCTCCTTGCGCACCACGCGCTCGCGAATCTCGTCCTCAAGATCGTCAATCTGTCCACGAACCGGACGCACATCAATCTTGGGGTCGAGCAGACCGGTTGGACGAATAATCTGCTCAACGTCGTTTTGGCTCACCCGCAGCTCGTAGTCGCCCGGTGTGGCCGAAACATAGATAAACTGGGGTATCCTTGCCTCAAACTCATCGAAACGAAGCGGGCGGTTATCGAGTGCCGAAGGAAGGCGAAAACCATGCTCCACCAGCGTCACCTTACGCGAGCGGTCACCTTCGTGCATGCCGCGAATCTGCGGCACCGTCACATGGCTCTCATCGATGATGCAGAGCATATCCTTGGGAAAGTAATCGATTAGGGTAAACGGCGGCTCACCCGGCTTGCGACCGTCCAGATGACGCGAGTAGTTCTCGATGCCGTTGCAAAAACCCATCGTCTCGAGCATCTCAAGATCATAATCGGTGCGCTGCTGCAGACGCTGCGCCTCGAGCAACTTATCAGTCGCCTTGAGCTCGGCCACACGCTTCTCGCACTCTTCACTGATTGATTTCAGAGCCGCCTTGACCTTCGGCTTCTCGGTCACGTAGTGCGATGCCGGCCATACGGGGATGGCCTCGTACTCACGAAGCATCTCACCGGTAACCTCATCGATCTCGGCAATAAGCTCAACCTCGTCGCCAAAGAACTCAAACCGCAACGGATGCTCGGCATAAGGCGGATACACGTCGACAACATCGCCGCGCACGCGGAACGTGCCGCGTGCCAGGTCATAGTCATTGCGATCATATTGAATGTCAATAAGTGCATGGATAAAGTCATCACGCTCGAGCGGCACCTTCTTGTCGACGTTTGGAGCCAGACCCGCATAGTCCTCAGGAGAGCCAATGCCATAGATACACGAGACCGATGCGACAACGATCACATCGCGTCGAGAGAGCAGCGATGCGGTCGCCTGATGTCGCAGCATCTCGACCTCTTCGTTAATCGAGGAGTCTTTCTCGATATATGTATCGCTTTGCGGCACATACGCCTCGGGCTGATAGTAGTCGTAGTACGAGACAAAGTAGACCACAGCGTTGTTGGGAAAGAACTCTTTGAGCTCGCTCGCAAGCTGAGCGGCGAGCGTTTTATTGGGAGCCATGACCAGCGTCGGCTTCCCCAGGGCCTCAATAGTCTTAGCCATCGTGAAGGTCTTGCCCGAACCAGTCACGCCCAGCAAAACCTGATAGCGATCTCCGTCCCTCACACCCTGCACAAGCGACTCAATGGCCTTAGGCTGAGAACCTGCAGGCTCATAGGGAGAAACGACTTCAAACGGCACCTCAGCGCCCTCAACGCCAAAGCGCTTAAGTTCACCACCAACGCGTTCTACTTCAAATTCCGCCATGGATACTCCTAACTCATACATCTGCAGTATACGCAGGAGGTGGGCTTAGTCCTATACGAACCAATCGGGATAGAGCGTCTTATAGCGAACCCAGGCATTATTGACGCGAATCAGATAAGCCTGCGTCTCGGGGAAGGTAATCGCATTGTGAAGCGAGGTGCTCTGCTGCGCCCAACCATCCACATTGCCCATGCCGGCGTTATATGCGGCAATAGCGCTATCCGTCGACCCGTTGAAATACGTTAAGAGATACGAGAGGTACGCGCAGCCAAACTCGATGTTCGTAGCGGGATCGTTAAGGTTGTCGGCTGAATACTCGCTACCATCGACAAGACCTTTGGCAATCATATCCTGGGCAGTCTCGGGCATCAGCTGCATTAATCCCCGAGCGCCTTGATTCGACTCGGCCTCAGGATCCCAATTCGATTCCGACTTAATGACAGCGCACACCAGATACGGATCCAGATTATGCGAAATACTAGATTGCTTTACATACGCCTCGTAGTCAATGGGATACAGCGGCTTAAAGAAAGCCGCAGGAGCACACGAGTAAACGAATGAGATAAGGCCGAAGGGAAAAACGGCAGCCAGCGGTATAAGGCGATACCACGCAAAGAAACGTGTCTTAGGCATCGGCATCCTCCTTATTCGCAGTGTCTATAAACCCATGGCATGCAAGCCATGAGTCAAGCTGCTCAAAGAGCGAATTATCGCCTGCGGCATTATCAATCACCGTTGTAGCGAGATTGCACAGCGCAGACTCATCGGGCTGGCAAGCAGAACGGGCATCGAAATCAGATGGCTCCATGCCACGCTGAATAGCACGCTCGCGACGAACTGACAAAGGGGCGCTGATGACCAGAATTTCATCAGCCAAGCCAAATGCATCCTCAAAACCAGTCGGAGCAGAAACCTCGACAACCGCAAAGGGATAACGGGGAGATGAAACCGTACAACAAACCGGATCGAGAATCCTAAGCGAAAGCTGTTCAATGAGAACGGGGTGCACAAGGTCATTGAGCCGTGCGACCGAATCAGGAGAAGCGAAAGCTCGAGAAGCGAGGATGCTGCGGCGAATGCCGCCCTCCTCATCCAAAATATCCCAGCCAAATTCTTCCGCGAGGGCATTGACGATATCGGAGCCTGGCACATACAGCGATTTGGCAAGCTCGTCCAGATCGATAAGCATGGCGCCATGAGATTCGAGATAGCGGCAGGCAGTCGACTTACCCGAAGCAATATTGCCCAAGACAAAAACGGTAAACATCAAGTCCTCCCTAACGCCAATGGGAGTTATTATCGCGCAAATACAAAAGAAGGACTCAAAATACAGCCAAACAGTAAGACAAGCTAAAAGAAGGCGAGTTCTTGTATTACAGCTCTTTATAAAACGCAAAAAAGGGGGAGGCCGCGAGGCCTCCCCCTTCTTCAAGTCATCCGACG
>CAUBMI010000117.1 GCA_958436995.1 uncultured Collinsella sp. | reverse complement strand
ACCTGCGGATACTTGAACGATTGGGAGTTTGCCCGAGTGGTTAATGGGGACGGGCTGTAAACCCGTTGGCTCTGCCTACATAGGTTCGAATCCTATAGCTCCCACCCGTCAAGTGCCTGTATAGCTCAGTCGGTAGAGCACTTCGTTGGTAACGAAGAGGTCACCAGTTCAAGTCTGGTTGCAGGCTCCATCCGGCGGTGTAGCTCAGTTGGTTAGAGCACACGGTTCATACCCGTGGCGTCACTGGTTCGAATCCAGTCACCGCTACCATAGGTAACACGGTGGCTTCTCAATAGTATGTTGAGAGGCCACTATGGTATAAAGGCAAAGTCCCGTCCGGGGACGACCTGTTTAGAGGAGGGCTTTATGGCCAAAGAGAAGTTTGAGCGCACTAAGCCGCATGTTAACATCGGCACCATTGGTCACGTCGACCACGGCAAGACCACGCTGACCGCCGCCATCACCAAGGTTCTCTCTGAGACCGAGGGCTGCAAGGCTGACTTCACTGCGTTCGAGAACATCGACAAGGCTCCCGAGGAGCGCGAGCGCGGCATTACGATCTCCGTCTCCCACGTCGAGTACGAGACTGCTGCCCGTCACTACGCTCACGTTGACTGCCCGGGCCACGCTGACTACGTCAAGAACATGATCTCCGGTGCTGCTCAGATGGACGGCGCTATCTTGGTCATCGCCGCTACCGACGGCCCCATGGCTCAGACCCGCGAGCACATCCTGCTCGCCCGTCAGGTTGGCGTTCCTTACATCGTCGTCTTCCTGAACAAGTGCGACATGGTTGACGATGACGAGCTCATCGACCTCGTCGAGATGGAGACCCGTGAGCTCCTCTCCGAGTACGATTTCCCCGGCGACGACATCCCCGTCATCCGTGGTTCCGCTCTGGGCGCTCTCGAGGGCGACGCCAAGTGGATGGACGCTATCCGCGAGCTCATGAACGCCGTCGACGAGTACATCCCGACGCCTGCTCGTAACAACGACCTCCCGTTCCTGATGGCCGTTGAGGACGTTATGACCATCTCCGGCCGTGGTACCGTTGCTACCGGCCGTGTCGAGCGCGGTGAGCTCAAGCTCAACGAGCCCGTCGAGATCGTCGGCATCAAGGATACCCAGAACACCGTCGTTACCGGTATCGAGATGTTCCGTAAGTCCATGGACTTCTGCGAGGCTGGCGACAACGTCGGTCTGCTGCTCCGCGGCATCAAGCGCGAGGACATCGAGCGCGGCCAGGTTCTCTGCAAGCCCGGTTCGGTTACCCCGCACACCAAGTTCACCGGCGAGATCTACGTTCTGACCAAGGAGGAGGGCGGCCGTCACACCCCGTTCTTCGATGGTTATCGTCCTCAGTTCTACTTCCGTACCACCGACGTTACCGGTACGGTCAAGCTCCCCGAGGGCACCGAGATGGCTATGCCTGGTGACCACATCACCATCGAGGGCGACCTCATCCACCCGATCGCCATGGAGGAGGGCCTGCGCTTCGCTATCCGCGAGGGTGGCCACACCGTCGGTTCGGGCATCGTCTCCACGATCATTGAGTAAATTAGCTCTCTGATAGTTGACTTAGAGAACCCGGCACTTATATGGGTGCCGGGTTCTTTTCTGCAATGGATATTGAGCCGTTGCTGGTGTCGAGAAGATCAATAATGGTCCTGGTTGCACCGTCGATTAGCTCTCGATGGCTTCATTGATGTGTTCCAAATATGAATGGATCCACCGAGAACCAATTGATTCGAGGTTTTCATTGACAGCACTTACATAGAGCTGATAAAGTACCATCTCGTGCCCGTACGGGGCGGAAATGAAAGGTTCAGGATAAATGCGTACTCTAGTTACTCTTGCGTGCACTGAGTGCAAGCGCCGCAACTATACGACCACCAAGAACAAGTCGAACATGCCTGATCGTATGGAGATCAAGAAGTATTGCCCCTGGTGCCGTCACCACACGTTGCACAAAGAGACTCGCTAGTCTCTAGTCATATACGCCAGTAGTTCAATTGGTAGAGCATCGGTCTCCAAAACCGAGTGTTGAGGGTTCGAGTCCTTCCTGGCGTGCCAGTCATTATTCCGTAAGCTCCCACTTGGGGGCTTACGGTTTACTCATGTATAAGCGCATTGCGCGGAGGTAACCCAAATGGCCAACAAGAAGAACAAGAAGAAGGCTCAGCAGCCGGCACCTGCCAACAGCGCTGCCGCCAACTCCAAGGTTGAGGCCAAGAAGGCCGTTGCCAAGAAGAACGAGAAGGCTGCGAAGTCCAAGAAGAACGAGAAGTCTGGTTTCTTCGCCCGCACCAAGAAGTATTTCGCTTCGGTCAAGTCCGAGATGAAGCGTGTCACGTGGCCTGATAAGAAGGAGCTCGTGAACTACTCGGTCGTCGTTTGCGCTACTCTGGTCGTCGTCGGCGTCGTCATCGCTCTGCTCGATGCTGGCTTTGGCGAGGCTCTTGCTCTGTTCTCTGGATTGAGGGGCTAAACCATGTCTAAGCGTTGGTACGTCGTTCACACTTACTCCGGATACGAGAACCGCGTAAAGTCCGATCTCGAGCATCGTATCGAGACCATGGGCATGCAGGACCGCATCTTTGATATCGAGATTCCTATGGAGCGCGTCACCGAGATCAAAGAGGGTGGCAAGCGCGAGACCAAGGATTCTAAGATCTTTCCGGGTTATGTCCTGGTTCGCATGGAGATGGATGACGATGCGTGGACGTGTGTTCGCAACACGCCCGGCGTCACCGGTTTCCTAGGCGGCAACGGCAAGCCCGCTCCGCTTTCCCGCGACGAGTACAACAAGATGACTCGTCGTCCCGGTAAGGGCGATTCGCCCAAGCGCACCTCGGTTGATATTCAGGTCGGCACGTCCGTCCGCGTCACCGATGGCCCGCTTACCGACTTTGATGGCAAGGTCTCCGAGGTTAACACCGAGGCTGGCAAGCTCAAGGTCACGCTGATGATCTTTGGCCGCGAGACGCCGGTCGAGCTCGACTTTAACCAGGTCGCTGTCATCGCTTAAGTTTTCGTCCGTTCGCGCGAGCGTGCTTCTTCTGTGACTGCTCATCTCAGGAGTGCTTCTAACACGTGCGTGCTTACGATATAGCAAGTACTTCACACTCGTGATTCGAAAGGAATGACCATGGCTGAGAAGAAGGTTGCCAACGTCATTAAGCTCCAGATTCCTGCTGGTGCAGCTAACCCCGCTCCTCCCGTCGGCCCCGCCCTGGGCGCTGCTGGCGTGAACATCATGCAGTTCTGCCAGGCCTTTAACGCCGAGACGCAGGACAAGAAGGGCGACATCATCCCCGTTGAGATCTCTGTCTACGAGGATAAGTCCTTCTCCTTCATCACCAAGACCCCGCCGGCGGCTCACCTCATCAAGAAGGAGCTGAACCTCAAGTCTGGTTCCGCTAAGCCCCAGGCCGACAAGGTCGGTCAGCTCTCCCAGGAGCAGCTCACCAAGATCGCCGAGATCAAGATGCCGGACCTCAATGCCAACGACATTGACGCCGCCAAGAAGATCATCGCCGGTACCGCCCGCTCCATGGGCGTCACCATCGCTGAGTAGCGATTTCTTTAGGTAATGACGGGTGCTCCGACCGGTGCGCCCGTTATATGTGTGCAATAGGGCACACGATACGATGTGGGAGGGCTCACGCCCGTTTAACCACAGGAGGTAATGCACATGGCTAAGCATGGTAAGAGCTATAACGCCGCTGCCGAGAAGATCGATCGCGCCACGCTCTACACCCCCCTTCAGGCTGCCAAGCTCATTAAGGAGCTCGACACCGCCAAGTTCGACGAGACCGTCGAGGCCCACTTCCGTCTGGGCATCGATACTCGTAAGGCTGACCAGAACATCCGTGGTTCCATCTCCCTGCCCCACGGCACCGGCAAGACCGTTCGTGTTGCCGTCTTCGCCGAGGGCGAGAAGGCCCGCGAGGCTGAGGCTGCCGGCGCCGACATCATCGGTTCCGACGAGCTTGTCGCCCAGATTCAGAAGGGCGAGATCAACTTCGACGCCGCTATCGCTACGCCGAACATGATGGCCAAGGTTGGCCGCATCGGTAAGATCCTTGGTCCCCGTGGCCTCATGCCGAACCCCAAGCTCGGCACCGTGACCATGGACGTCGCCAAGATGGTCTCCGAGCTCAAGGCTGGCCGCGTTGAGTACCGCGCCGACCGCTACGGCATCTGCCACGTGCCCCTGGGCAAGAAGTCCTTCACCGAGCAGCAGCTCGTCGAGAACTACGCTGCCCTGTACACCGAGATCCTGCGCGTCAAGCCCTCTTCTGCTAAGGGCAAGTACGTCAAGTCCATCTCCGTGTCTTCCACCATGGGCCCTGGCGTCAAGGTCGATCCCGCTATCCAGCGCGACTTCCTGGCTGAGTAACT
>CAUBMI010000116.1 GCA_958436995.1 uncultured Collinsella sp. | reverse complement strand
GTAACCTGCCTCCTTGGTTGTCCCTTCTCTGCATGGTCATCTACATAAAGGAGGAACCAACCATGCAGATCAGCGTGTCGTCCACCCTGGCCGTATATCACGACGGCCAATTCTGGGTCGGGCTGGCGGAGCATGTCGAGGACGGAAGGTACGGCGTCGCCCGCATCGTCTTCGGCGCGGAGCCGTCCGATGAGGAGATTCTGCAATTCGTTGCCGGCAAATGGGAGAAGCTCTCGTTCTTCGATGGCAAACCGGCTGAGGCAAGCAAGCCCGCGAAGAACCCCAAGCGGCGCGCTCGCGAGGCGGCGAAAGCCCTCAAGCAGCCAGCGATGAGCACCAAGGCGCAGCAGGCTCTCGCGGCACAGCGGGAAGCGATGAAGCGGGAGTCGGCTCAAGCAAGAAGCCAGCGTCGCGCGGATGAGGCGGAGGCGCGCTTCGAGCAGCGAAAGCTGAAGCGCAAGCAGAAGCATCGTGGGCATTGATCGCCATTTGCAGCAAGGCAAACCATATACAGCAGCGGTGCCAGTTCCACTTGAAGCCGACGCCGCGTAGACGCTGATGGTGACGGCCATGCACGGGCACGGGCGCGCCACTGCACTTCACAGCTTGTTTCTCAAGTATTTGGGACGCACACGCGGCGTTCAAAAATGCGGAGCGACTCCGCATGGCTCGAGACTGAGCCGAGGTGCCCTACTTCTCGCCCTCCAGCAGCCCCACGATGCGGTCGATGTCGACGGCAAAGCGAGGCCTTCCCTCGCGCTCGTAGCGGTCGAGGTACGCCTGACACTCGGAGACAATGCGCTTGGTGTTGCCGTCGATGATGCGCTGGGGCGTCTCGTAGTAGGCCGAACCCTCGGTCCTAAAGCGACGCTGCCCCTACAGGTGAGCGATACTCTACGCCTTGCGGCACCCCGTCGCCCACGGAGGTTAAACGTGCACGTAAGCCGTACTCTGAAAGCCGCGGCTTCCGGCAAGTAGTTTTTACCACGAAAACTCGCCTTAGATGCGCGTAGCTCTCAAAATAACACTCGCCGAGCCGTTGCTTAACCGCCGACCTCGCTTGATGCAGAGGGCATTGGGGCAACGATAATGCGGATGAGTGTCGAGGATTCAAGTGGGCCTCGTGCCGTCCTTTCTGCGTTCATGTGCCCGTCTTCATTGCCTGAACTAAATTCCCCAAATAGAGCGTTATGGAGCGCATCGCGACGTTGCATGAAGAAGCCCCAGATAGCCAATTCTACCTGGGGCTTCATTGCTATTCACTACCTTTTGTGACGTGCCGTATTAGACCCTCGGCTACTCCCACTCGATGGTCGCGGGCGGCTTGGACGTGATGTCGTAGCACACGCGGTTGGCGCCGGGAACCTCGGCCACGATGCGGCCGGAGATGCGGGCCAGGACGTCGTAGGGCAGCTTGGCCCAGTCGGCGGTCATGGCATCGCTGGACTCGACGGCACGCAGGATAATTGGGCGCTGGTAGGTGCGCTCGTCGCCCATAACGCCGACGGACTTAATGTCGGGCAGGACGGCGAAATACTGCCAGCAGCTATGCTCGGAGTTGCGCTCGCCGGTCTGCTCAAACAGACGCTGGTTATAGGCGTCGAGCTCCTCGCGCACGATGGCGTCGGCATTCTTGAGGATCTCGAGCTTCTCCTTGTCGACCGCGCCGATGATGCGGATGGCCAGACCCGGGCCCGGGAAAGGCTGGCGGAACACGATGTTACCCGGCAGGCCCAGCGCCAGACCAAGTGCACGGACCTCGTCCTTAAAGAAGTGGTCGAGCGGCTCGATAAGGTCGAAGTGCACGCCCTCGGGGAACGGGATCAGGTTGTGGTGGCTCTTGATGGTGGCCGTCTTGCCGCCCGTCTTGCGCGCGCCGGACTCGATGATGTCGGGGTAGATGGTGCCCTGAGCCAGGTACTTGACCGGCTTGCCGTCGCACTCGAGCTGCTGGGCGACCGCGAAGAACTCTTTCCAGAACTGCGTGCCGATGATGCGGCGCTTCTCCTCGGGCTCGGTCACGCCGGCCAGAAGCTCGGCGTAGCGGTCCTCGGCGTGGACGTGGATAAAGTCGACGTCAAACTGCTTGGTGAAGACCTCCTCCACCTGCTCGGGCTCGCCCTTGCGCAGCAGGCCGTGGTTGATGAACACGCAGGTCATCTGCTTGCCCACGGCGCGAGCGCCCAGCGCAGCCACGACGGAGGAGTCGACGCCACCGGACAGGGCCAGAATCACGCGGTCGTCGCCGACCTTCTCGCGGAACTCGGCCGTCATGGTCTCGACCAGGTTGTCCATGCTCCAGTTGGGCTCCAGGCCGCAGATCTCAAACAGGAAGTTGCTCAGCAGCTGCTGACCGTACTCGGAGTGCTTGACCTCGGGGTGGAACTGCGTGGTGAAAATCTTGCGCTCGACGCACTCCATGGCGGCAACCGGGCATACGTCGGTGCTGGCGGTAACGGTAAAGCCCTCGGGCACCTCGGACACGGCGTCGCGGTGGCTCATCCACACGGTCTGCTCCATGGGCGTGGAGTTAAAGAGCTTGGCGCCAGCCGTGCGCGTGATGGTGGCGCGGCCGTACTCGCCCACCTCGGAGTGGCCGACCTTGCCGCCGAGCGTCACGGCCGTGATCTGATGGCCGTAGCAAAAGCCCAGGACGGGAAGGCCAAGGTCAAAGATGGCGGGATCGATGGACGGAGCGTCCTCGGCGTACACGGAGGCCGGGCCGCCGGAAAGGATGAGCGCAGAGGCGTTCATCTCGCGAATCTCATCGGCCGAGATGTCGCAGGGAACGATCTCGGAATACACGTTGAGGTCGCGGACGCGACGGGCAATGAGCTGACCGTACTGCGCACCAAAGTCGAGTACGAGGACCTTTGCGGAAGCCTTTTGATCCATGGTTTCCCCCTCTTGTTGGCGGGGAGCCGGTGCCCACCCGCGTGAATGAACGAAAATAACTTCCATAGTGTACACGTTATATGGGGTTTCTCGTCCCTCGCGGCCATCAGCGCACGGCAAACGCACGACCTGGGCCCTTATTTGACGGCAATTGAAGTATTACTAAACATTACAGATGATGTATTACGTTTGAACATTGGACGCCCTGTGCCACAATACTGCCGAACGACTCCGCCCTTGCGGCGACAAAACCGATAGGAATACCAGCATGAAGCGCATCCTTCTCATCGCCACGGGCGGCACCATCGCATCGACCGAGGACGGCAACGGCCTCTCCCCCGCCCTGACCGGTGAGGAGCTCGCCCAGAGCGTCCCCGAGATCTCGGGCCTCTGCGAGCTCGACGTCGTGCAGCCCATGAACATCGACAGCACCAATATGCGCCCCAGTGACTGGATGCGTATCCGCGACGTCATCGTCGAGGGTTATGCCGACCACGACGGCTTCGTGATTCTGCACGGCACCGACACCATGAGCTACACCGCGGCGGCGCTTTCCTATCTGATTCAGGACAGCCCCAAGCCTATCGTACTCACCGGCTCGCAAAAGCCCATGGGCAATCCCTTTACCGACGCCAAGCTCAACCTGTACCAGAGCCTGCTCTATGCGCTCGACGAGCACTCGCACGACGTCTCAATCGTGTTTGGCGGCGTAGCCATTGCCGGTACGCGCGCCCGCAAACAGCGCACCATGAGCTTTAACGCGTTCATTAGCGTCAACTATCCGCCCATCGCCTATATCCGCAACGACCGCATCGTGCGCAACGGGCTTCACGGCACGCATCAGGGCGAAAACCCGGTGCGTTTCTACGAAAGCATCGACCCGCGCGTATTTGTACTCAAGCTCACGCCCGGCGTAAACCCGGGCATCCTCGACGCCCTTGCCGATAGCTACGACGCTGTAATCCTTGAGACCTTTGGCATTGGCGGTATCCCCGAGTTTGGCGAGTCGGGCGAGTCGTTCCAAGAGGCGATTTTCCGCTGGGTCGATTCGGGCCGCACCGTCGTTATGACCACGCAGGTCCCCGAAGAGGGCCTTGACCTGGGTGTTTATGAGGTCGGCCGTGCCTACGCCGATCATCCGGGCATTTTGCGCGGCGACGACATGACCACCGAGACGCTCGTGGCCAAGACCATGTGGGCGCTCGGCCAGTCACGCGATGCCGCCGAGATCCAGCGCCTGTTCTACAGCCAAGTCAACCACGACCGCATCCCGATGGCGTAATTCAGTTGTCGACGGGTATCCCCTATTCGATGCCCTCGAGAAGCTCTGACACCGTCATGCCGAGTGCGGGCGCGATCTTAAATAGAACCTTGAGCGTGAAATTTGCCGTCCCATCTTCGATTCGGTCGAGGTAGGGTCGGCTGATTCCTGTCGCCACACAAAAATCGACCTTGGAGATACCAAGGTCCCTGCGCGTCTGCTCGACTCGCTTGCCAAGAATCTGTTTCGCACGTTCGTCCATGCAGCCGAGTTTGAAATGGAGCTGAATCAAAACCACCCCTAAAAGGGGTGGTTTGCTCTTAGGGTATAACCCTTGGATT
>CAUBMI010000115.1 GCA_958436995.1 uncultured Collinsella sp. | reverse complement strand
CGCTTGGCGATTACGTTGCCGGCCCCAACCACACGCTGCCGACCGGCGGTACGGCTATGTTCTCTAATCCGCTTTCGGTCGAAGAGTTCGTTAAGCGCTCGAGCGTCATTTGCTATACACCCGAGGGCTTGCTCTCCGACGCTCCCGCAACACAGCGCCTGGCCGAGGCCGAGGGTCTGTGGGCACACGCGCTTTCGGCCGCACTGCGTCGCCGCGTGCTGGAGCAGGGCGAGGATGCCGTGAGTGCCGAGTCGCTGGCCGCGGCCGACCTGACCAAGGTCGCCTGGCCGGGCGATGCCGTGGCGACAGTTGCCGAGGGCGTGGACCTGGCGGCTGCGGGCGGTGCCGCTGGCGCGGTCGTCGAGGAGGCCTAAAATGGCCGAACTCACGCCCCGCATGAAGGAGCTTGTCCAGCCTTACCTGGCCGGTATTGAGCCCTACGATCCCAACTTTACGCCCACGCGCATCAACCTTTCGGCCAACGAGAACACCTATCCCGTGTCGGCTGGCGTGCGCAAGGCGGTCGACGCGGCACTCGCCGCCACGCCGCTCAACCGCTATCCCGACCCCATGTCCAACGATCTGCGCGACGAGCTTGCCGCTTGGCATGGCGTGGCACGCGAGAACATCTGCGTGGGCAACGGCGGCGACGAGCTGCTCTATAACTACCTGCTGGCATTTGGCGGCGCGGGACGGACCCTGCTCAACTGCCCGCCATGCTTTAGCGAGTATGCGTTCTTTGCGTCGCTCTGCCAGACCGAGGTGCGCGACGTGTGGCGCGACCCCGCGACCTTTGAGCTTGACCAGGCAGCTGTGCTCGCGGCAGCGCCGGCGTGCAACCTGGCAATCGTGACCTCGCCCAATAACCCCACGGGTGACGTGGCACCGCTCGACTTTGTCGCGGCGCTGTGCGATGCGTGCCCCGGCATGGTCATGGTCGACGAGGCCTACGTTGAGTTTGCCGACGATTCGTTTGGCGCGGCCACCACGGCGCAGGGGCTTATCGCCGAGCATTCCAACCTGGTGATTCTGCATACGCTGTCCAAGGCGTTTGGCGCCGCCGGCGCGCGCCTGGGCTACGTGATCGCAGCCCCCGAGGTTATCGACGTGTTCGCGGCGATTCGCCAGATCTACTCGGTCAACGTGCTGAGCCAGGCCGCCGCGCTTGCCTGCGTGCGTGCCCGCGATGCGTACGCGCCCGTGGTGGCACAGGTCGCATCCGAGCGCGAGCGCGAGCTGTGCGCCCTGCGCGCAATAGCTGCCGAGGGCCTGCCCGTGGAGGTATGGCCGAGCGCGGCGAACTTTGTGCTCGTGCGCACGCCGCATGCCACGCGCGTGCGCGAGCGTCTGCGCGATGAGTATTCGATTTTGGTGCGCGACTTTAGCTACGCGCCGGGGCTCGCGGACTGCCTGCGCATTACCGTGGGCACTCCACAGGAAAACGACGAGGTGCTGGCCGCGTTTGCCGCGCTGGTGAAGGAGGAGATGTAGATGGACCGCTATGCCGAGGTAACCCGCAAGACGGGCGAGACCGACATTGTCGTAAAGCTCGACCTGGACGGATCTGGTGTGTGCGATATCTCGACCGGCGTACCGTTTTTCGACCACATGCTCAACGCCTTTGGCCGTCATGGCCTGTTCGATCTGACGGTGCACGCGGTGGGCGACGTGGAGGTCGATGCGCACCACACCGTCGAGGACACGGGTATTGTGCTGGGCGAGGCGTTTTGCCAGGCTCTGGGCGACAAGGCAGGCATTACGCGCTTTGCCGACGCGGCGATCGCCATGGACGAGACGCTTGTGATGGCTGCTGTTGATATTTCGGGCCGCGGGCAGGCCTACTGCGAGCTGCCCGTGCCCACCGAGCGCGTGGGCAGCTTTGATACCGAGCTGGCCGTCGAGTTCTTCTACGCCTTTGCGCGCGACGCCAAACTCACGCTGCATGTGCGCGAGCTGGCGGGCGGCAACTCGCATCACATTATCGAGGCCGCCTTTAAGGCCGTGGGCCGCACGATGCGCCACGCCTGCGAGCTCGATCCCCGCGTGCAGGGCATCCCCAGCACCAAGGGCTCGCTGTAACCGCTACAAAGGTAAGACCACCACGAAGATGCCTGTCCTCTTTGTGGTGGTTTTGGATGATGAGAAGTGGAGGGGTCGCGTGGGCGAACCGAAGATCGTGGTGGTCGACTACCACAAGGGCAACTTGTCGAGCGCCGTGCGCGGGCTTGCGCGCGCCGGTGCCGCTGCCTGCACGTCGGACGATCCGGAGCAAATCCGCAACGCTGACGGCCTGGTCATCCCGGGCGTGGGTGCGTTCTATGACGCGATCGCCTTTATGCGTCAGAGCGGCGAGGAGGTGGCCGTGCTCGATGCCGTTGCCGCCGGAACTCCGCTGCTCGGCATCTGCCTGGGCCTTCAGCTGTTTTTTGAGCGCGGCAACGAGGGCGTGCCTGCGGACGAGGGTGTTGCCGCGGACGGCGACGCCTCCGAGCAGGCCGGTGGTCCCTGGGTCGATGGCCTGGGCATCATGCGTGGCTCGTGCACGCACCTGGAGTCGAGCTGTCTGAAGGTCCCGCACGTGGGCTGGGACCAGGTGCGCATGACGCCCGCCGGTGCGGCCGATCCGTTGCTTGCCGGTTTTGCCGAGGGCGCCAACATGTATTTCACTCACAGCTACGCGGTGGCCGACGACGTCGATGCCGCCGATGTGTTGGCGCGCACGCACTATACACGGAGCTTCCCGTGCATCGTGCGCCACGGCAACGTGTGGGGCTGCCAGTTCCATCCCGAGAAATCCTCTGCGCTGGGTCAGCGCATCCTTAAGAACTTCGTCAACATCGTCGAGGAGGTTGGCCGATGATCCTGTTCCCCGCAATCGATCTGATCGGCGGCAAGGTCGTGCGCCTGGAGCGCGGCGACCGCAGCCGCTGCAAGGTATATTCCGACGATCCCGTGGCCGTCGCCCGCTCGTTTGCCGAGCAGGGCGCGAGCTGGGTGCACGTCGTTGACCTGTCCGCTGCCTTTGGCGAGGACGAGGACACGTGCGCTGCCAACTCGGCGGCGATTAAGGCTATCTGCGGCGTCGACGGCCTGTCCGTGGACGTGGGCGGCGGCGTTCGCTCGCTCGCGCGCATCGATGAACTGGCGGGCTACGGCGCGCGCCGCATCGCGTTGGGCACGGTGCTCGTGACCGAGCCGGGTTTTGCCGAGGTGGCCGCCCGCGGCTTTGGCGAGCTGCTGGTGGCAGACATCGCCGCGCGCGATGGCCAAGTCAAGGTGAACGGCTGGCGCGACGGCACGGGCGTGGCGCTCGACGATGCCGTGGCGCAGCTTTCCGAGCTGGGCTTTAAGCATCTGGTGTATACCGACATCGCGCGCGATGGCATGCAGACGGGCATCGATGTGGCGGTGTATCGCCATGTGGCCGAGGTCGCGGGCTTTCCCGTCGTGGCTTCGGGTGGCATCTCGACGCTCGATGACATCCGCGCGCTGGCCGCGGTGGGTGAGGGCGCGATTGAAGGCGCTATTACCGGCCGTGCACTCTACGAGGGCAACTTTACGCTGGCCCAGGCGCTGGTCGCCGCCCGAGGGAAGGAGTAGCCCATGCTTACCAAGCGCGTGATTCCCTGCCTAGACGTCAAGGATGGCCGTGTGGTCAAGGGCGTCAACTTTGTGAGCCTGCGCGATGCGGGCGACCCGGTGGAGCTGGCACGTGCCTACGACCGCGAGGGTGCGGACGAGGTTGTCTTCCTAGACATTACCGCCACAAGCGACAACCGTGCGACGACTATCGAGATGGCGGCGCACGCGGCCGAAGAGCTGGCCATTCCCTATACCGTGGGCGGCGGTTTCCGCGACTTGGCGGGCATGCGCACCATGGTTGCAGCCGGTGCCGACAAGGTGTCGCTCAACTCGGCGGCCGTGCGCGACCCATCGCTGATTAGCCGGGCTGCCGCGGCGTTTGGCAGCCAGGCCGTGGTCGTGGCGATCGATGCCAAGCGCGTGGGGCTGCCCGGGGAGCCGGGCGCCGATAAGTGGGAGGTCTTTACGGCGGGTGGCCGCAACGCCACGGGTATCGACGCGGTGGCGTGGGCCGAGGAGGCGGCTCGTCGCGGCGCCGGCGAGATTCTGCTGACCAGTATGGATCGCGACGGCACCAAGGCCGGCTTTGACCTGGCGCTCACCCGTGCTGTGGCCCGCGCGGTACCGATTCCCGTCATCGCGAGCGGTGGCGTGGGCACGCTCGAGCATTTTGCCGAGGGTGTGATCGAGGGCGAAGCCGACGCCGTACTGGCGGCCAGCGTCTTTCACTTTGGAACTTTCAGCATTCGCGAAGTCAAAGAATATATGGCCTCTCAAGGCATCCCTGTCAGGTTGGACTTCTAGCGCTGCGGCTTGCCCAGGCACCGCATCTTGCCGCTCAAACCGTCGCTCGCGTACCAAAGTACGCGTCGCTCCTCTTTCGCGGCAACCTGCGGCACCTGGACAACCCTCGCCGACCTGTG
>CAUBMI010000114.1 GCA_958436995.1 uncultured Collinsella sp. | reverse complement strand
ATCGAAATGGAGATCAGAAAACGAAACGGGGAGTCTGTTCCCTTTCAACAGGAGAAAATTTTCAACGCCATGAAAAAGGCGTTTGACGGACAGGGCAAGGAGATCGGGAGCAGAGAGATGGATGAGATCCTCGCCACCGTTCTCAACAATCTCTCCGTCACAGTGCCGCTCACCGTAGAACGTGTGCAGGACGAGGTGGAGCGAACGCTCATGGAGCGCGGACACTATGAGGTGGCCAAGGCGTACATCCTCTACCGCGAAAAGCGGTCTGCGCTGCGCCGTGTCCGGCATACCATCGCGCGGACGGTGGGGGATGACTCGCTTGACGAGGTGCTGCGCCGCATCCAGATGGATTTTACCGAGGAAGTCTACTCCCTCGCGGCGCTTCAAATGAAGTTTGAGAGTTTCTGTCGCCTGGGCATGACGGAGGATGAGCGGGCTGAGGCACTGACCAAGGCGGCGGTAGAGCTGACTACGGCAGAGGCACCCAAGTGGGAGTTCATCGCGGCGCGGCTTCTGAACCACTCCTTTCGCTGTCGCAACGCACAGGAATGGGAGGGGCGCGGCGTCTGCGACCTCTATGGCAGGCTTCGCTATCTGACGGATAAGGGACTCTACGGTGACTATATCCTTGCCCACTATACCCACGAGGAGATTGCCATGGCGGAGGACTTTCTCTGCCCGGAACGGGACGAGCTGTTCACCTACTCCGGCCTTGACCTGCTGCTCAAACGCTATGTGATCCAGTCACGCAGCCGCGTGCCGCTGGAAACACCGCAGGAGATGTTTTTGGGTATCGCGCTGCATCTTGCTATGAACGAAGGCTCTGACCGCATGGGGTGGGTAAAACGCTTTTACGATATGCTCAGCCGTATGGAGGTCACGATGGCGACACCTACCATGTCCAACGCACGAAAGCCCTACCATCAG
Source organism: uncultured Collinsella sp. (assembly GCA_958436995.1). Classification (GTDB taxonomy): domain Bacteria; phylum Actinomycetota; class Coriobacteriia; order Coriobacteriales; family Coriobacteriaceae; genus Collinsella. Next base: position 3,578 of record CAUBMI010000114.1, on the reverse strand, counting down.
CTTTCAAGCTGCTTTGTGGACACTGTGCCGGACAGTCTGGACGGCATCTACCGCTCGCTGGACAACTTCGCAAAGGTCTCTAAATTCGGCGGTGGAATGGGGATGTACTTCGGTAAGGTGCGCGCTGCAGGCAGCACCATCCGCGGCTTTCAAGGGGCGGCGGGCGGTGTTATCCGCTGGATCCGGCTGGTCAACGACACCGCCGTGGCGGTGGATCAGTTGGGGATGCGGCAGGGCGCTGTGGCGGTTTACTTAGACGCATGGCACCGGGATCTGCCGGAATTCCTTCAACTGCGCACCAACAACGGCGACGACCGCATGAAGGCACATGATGTGTTTCCCGCCGTGTGCTATCCGGATCTCTTCTGGCGACTGGCGGAGGAGAACATAGACGCGCCGTGGCATCTCATGTGTCCGCATGAGATCCTCACGGTCAAGGGCTACGCACTGGAGGATTACTGGGGTACAGAATGGGAGAAGCGGTATCTGGACTGCGTCAATGACCCGCGCATCGAAAAGCGCAGCGTCACCGTCAAGGACATCGTGCGGCTGGTGCTTCGCTCGGCAGTGGAGACCGGCACGCCCTTCGCTTTCAATCGAGACAGTGTAAATCATATGAACCCAAACGGCCACACGGGAATGATCTATTGCTCCAATCTCTGTACGGAGATCGCGCAGAACATGGCGCCCATCGAGCACATCAGCACTGAGGTGCACACGGAGAACGGCGACACAATAGTGGTGACGGCCACACGCCCAGGTGAGTTTGTGGTCTGCAACCTGGCGAGTCTGTCTCTCGGTAATCTGCCGGTGGAGGACGAGGCCTATATGGAACGCACGGTGGAAACGGCCATCCGCGCACTGGATAATGTGATCGACCTCAACTTCTACCCGTTGGAATACGCGCGGCTTACCAATCAGAAGTACCGCAGCATCGGCCTGGGCGTCAGCGGCTACCACCACATGCTGGCAAAGCGCGGCATCCGCTGGGAGAGCGATGAGCACCTTGCCTTCACCGACGCAGTGTTCGAGCTCATCAACTACGCCGCTGTCAAGGCGGACACAGCTCTGGCACGGGAAAAGGGTCGTTACGCGCTCTTTGAGGGCAGCGACTGGCAGACGGGCGCGTATTTTGAAAAGCGGGGTTATACCTCCGAAAAGTGGCGGGCGCTTGCGAAAACGGTGGCGGTGCAGGGAATGCGCAACGCCTATCTGCTGGCGGTCGCACCGACCTCCAGCACATCTATCCTCTCCGGCACGTCGGCGGGCATAGATCCAATTATGAAGAAATTCTTTTTAGAGGAAAAAAAGGGCAGCATGCTGCCCCGCGTTGCTCCGGAGCTTTCTATGGATACATGGTGGTACTATAAGGCAGCGCATCTGATCGACCAAAGCTGGTCGGTACGCGCCGCGGGCCTTCGCCAGAGACATATTGACCAGGCGCAGAGCATGAATCTCTATATCACCAACGACTATTCCATGCGTCAGGTGCTCAGACTGTATTTGGAGGCGTGGAGGGCCGGCGTCAAGACCATTTACTATGTCCGCAGCAAGGCCCTTGAGGTCGAGGCCTGCGAAAGCTGCTCGTCATAAGGAGGATAGCATGACGGAACTGAAGAAAAAGCCCCTCTTTAACCCGGAGGGCGACCCTGATGTGCGCCTGCGGCGCATGATCGGCGGCAATACCACCAACCTCAACGACTTCAACAATATGAAGTACGCTTGGGTCAGCGACTGGTACCGGCAGGCCATGAACAACTTTTGGATTCCTGAGGAGATCAATCTCTCGCAGGATGTGAAGGACTATCCCCGCCTGCTGTCAGCCGAGCGCAGCGCCTACGATAAAATTCTGAGTTTTCTTGTCTTTTTGGATTCCATTCAGACAGCGAACCTGCCTAATATCGGCGCCTACATTACCGCCAACGAGGTCAATCTCTGCCTGTCCATTCAGGCGTTTCAGGAGTGTGTCCACTCACAGAGCTACAGCTATATGCTCGACACCATCTGTTCCCCCGTGGAGCGCAATGACATCCTCTACCAATGGAAAACGGACGAGCATCTGCTGCGCCGCAACACCTTCATTGGGGACTGCTACAACGAGTTTCAGGAGCGGAAGGACGCTCCCACGCTGCTGCGCGTGATGATGGCAAACTATATTTTGGAGGGCATCTATTTTTACAGCGGCTTTATGTTCTTCTACAATCTCTCCCGAAACGGGAAGATGCCCGGCTCGGCGCAGGAGATTCGCTACATAAACCGCGATGAGAACACGCACTTGTGGCTGTTCCGCAATATCATCACGGAGCTGCAAAAGGAGCAGCCGGAGTTGTTCACCGCCGAGAGCGTACAAGCGCTGCGCGAGATGATGCGTGAGGGCGTGGAACAGGAGATCGCATGGGGGCATTATGTGATCGGCGACGACATCCCGGGGCTGAACCGGCAGATGATCAGCGATTACATCCGCTATCTCGGCAACCTCCGCTGGACGAGCCTTGGCTATCCCGCATTGTATCCAGGCTTTGAGAGCGAACCGGAGAGCATGGAATGGGTCAGCCAGTACGCCGATGCCAACATGGTCAAGACCGATTTCTTTGAGGCACGCAGTACCGCCTACGCCAAGAGCACCGCACTGATAGACGATTTATAAGAAAACCAAAGACATCAGAATAGGAGATACTACTATGAATTACAGCGCTATGATTCAAAATCGCAGATCCGTTCACGCATTCCGCGAAAAGGAAGTTCCGAGCGAGGCTATCGGCCAGCTCCGATCCTACTATGAAAAGACCTGCCCCCGTCTTGTCCCGGAGATTGCAACGGAGTTGATCGTCTTGGACAAGGATGCACAGCCGGCGCTGGAGAGCTCAGCGGGCTATAATCAATTTCTCATCGGAGCACCGCACTACCTGCTCCTTATGTCTGCCCCGCATTCCTATGCGGCCATCAACGCCGGCTACATGATGGAAGATCTCGTCCTCAAGCTGACTGAGTTGGACATTGACACCTGCTGGATGACCTTCACCGACAGCGACAAAATCAAAAAGGCACTGTCTCTCGCCACCCCGTTAGAGGTGGCGGCAATCGTTGCCTTTGGCTACGGGGAAAAGACCGCAAAAAAGCTGCGGCTGAATATCCTAAGTATGTCTCAGATCGATGTGCGGGCCGAGCAGCAGTACTACGCGCCCAAAAAGGGCGTGCACGATTTGGTTCACATGGGGAGCTGGAGCAACAAGTCTGGGCTTGACGAGATGATGGACTTCTACGACGATATGCTCTGGCAGTCCTTCTACGCCGCTTCGCTCTCCCCCAGCTATCTCAACCGTCAGCCCTATGGCTTCCTTGTGCAGGATCACAGCATCTATTTGGTGCAGCAGGAGGATGCCTACACCGATAATTTGGATGCCGCATTGGATCTCGGTATTGTCATGCTCCACTTCTCCGCCGTCGCCTCCCAGTGGGCGGGGCAGGTACGCTGGGAACTTTCACCTGCTGCGCCCGACGGCCTGCCGGAAGGACTTCGCTCCGCTGCGGTGTACCACATGTAACGACTCTGGGGGAAGCAAGGCAACGGTAAAATG
>CAUBMI010000113.1 GCA_958436995.1 uncultured Collinsella sp. | reverse complement strand
CGCTTGGCGATTACGTTGCCGGCCCCAACCACACGCTGCCGACCGGCGGTACGGCCATGTTTTCCAACCCGCTTTCGGTCGAAGAGTTCGTTAAGCGCTCGAGCGTTATCTGCTATACGCCCGAGGGCCTGCTTTCCGACGCTCCCGCTACGCAGCGCCTGGCCGAGGCCGAGGGCCTGTGGGCACACGCGCTTTCGGCCGCGCTGCGTCGTCGCGTGCTGGAGCAGGGCGAGGATGCCGTGAGTGCCGAGTCGCTAGCCGCGGCCGACCTGGCCAAGGTTGCCTGGCCGGGCGACGCCGTGGCGACGGTTGCTGAGGGCGTGGACCTGGCGGCTGCAGACGCGGATGGCGCTGGCACGACCGGCGGGGAGGCCTAATATGGCCGAGCTGACGCCTCGCATGAAGGAGCTCGTTCAGCCCTACTTGACTGGAATCGAGTCCTACGATCCCAACTTTACGCCCACGCGCATCAACCTTTCGGCCAACGAGAACACCTATCCCGTGTCGGCTGGCGTGCGCAAGGCGGTCGACGCGGCACTCGCCGCCACGCCGCTCAACCGCTATCCCGACCCCATGTCCAACGATCTGCGCGACGAGCTTGCCGCTTGGCATGGCGTGGCACGCGAGAACATCTGCGTGGGCAACGGCGGCGACGAGCTGCTCTATAACTACCTGCTGGCATTTGGCGGCGCGGGACGGACCCTGCTCAACTGCCCGCCATGCTTTAGCGAGTATGCGTTCTTTGCGTCGCTCTGCCAGACCGAGGTGCGCGACGTGTGGCGCGACCCCGCGACCTTTGAGCTTGACCAGGCAGCTGTGCTCGCGGCAGCGCCGGCGTGCAACCTGGCAATCGTGACCTCGCCCAATAACCCCACGGGTGACGTGGCACCGCTCGACTTTGTCGCGGCGCTGTGCGATGCGTGCCCCGGCATGGTCATGGTCGACGAGGCCTACGTTGAGTTTGCCGACGATTCGTTTGGCGCGGCCACCACGGCGCAGGGGCTTATCGCCGAGCATCCCAACCTGGTGATTCTGCATACACTGTCCAAGGCGTTTGGCGCCGCCGGCGCACGTCTGGGCTACGTGATCGCGGCGACCGAGGTCATCGACGTGTTCGCGGCGATTCGCCAGATCTATTCGGTTAACGTGCTGAGCCAAGCGGCGGCGCTTGCCTGCGTGCGTGCGCGCGATACGTATGCGCCCGTGGTGGCGCAGGTCGCATCCGAGCGCGAGCGCGAGCTGGCCGCTCTGCGCGCGATGGCTGCCGAGGGTCTGCCCGTGGAGGCGTGGCCGAGTGCGGCGAACTTTGTGCTCGTGCGCACGCCGCATGCCACGCGCGTGCGCGAGCGTCTGCGCGATGAGTATTCGATTTTGGTGCGCGACTTTAGCTACGCGCCGGGGCTCGCGGACTGCCTGCGCATTACCGTGGGCACTCCACAGGAAAACGACGAGGTGCTGGCCGCGTTTGCCGCGCTGGTGAAGGAGGAGATGTAGATGGACCGCTATGCCGAGGTAACCCGCAAGACGGGCGAGACCGACATTGTCGTAAAGCTCGACCTGGATGGGAGCGGCGTGTGCGATATCTCGACCGGCGTGCCGTTTTTCGACCACATGCTCAACGCCTTTGGCCGCCATGGCCTGTTCGATCTGACGGTGCACGCAGTGGGCGACGTCGAGGTCGACGCGCATCACACCGTCGAGGACACGGGCATCGTGCTGGGCGAGGCGTTTTGCCAGGCGCTGGGCGACAAGGCGGGTATTACGCGCTTTGCCGATGCGGCGATCGCCATGGACGAGACGCTCGTGATGGCTGCCGTTGACATCTCTGGCCGTGGGCAGGCCTACTGCGAGCTGCCCGTGCCGACTGAGCGCGTGGGCAGCTTCGATACCGAGCTGGCCGTCGAGTTCTTCTATGCCTTCGCGCGCGACGCTAAGCTCACGCTGCACGTGCGCGAGCTGGCGGGCGGCAACTCGCACCACATTATCGAGGCCGCCTTTAAGGCCGTGGGCCGCACGATGCGTCACGCCTGCGAGCTCGATCCCCGCGTGCAGGGCATCCCCAGCACCAAGGGCTCGCTGTAACCGCCATATAGGCAGAAACCACCACAAAGGTGCCTGTCCCCTTTGTGGTGGTTTTGGACGAAGAGAAGGGGAGGGTCGCGTGGGCGAACCGAAGATCGTGGTGGTCGATTACCACAAGGGCAACTTGTCGAGCGTTGTGCGCGGACTTGTGCGCGCCGGTGCCGCCGCCTGCACGTCGGACAATCCGGATCAGATCCGCAACGCTGACGGCCTGGTCATCCCGGGCGTTGGCGCGTTCTACGACGCGATTGCCTTTATGCGCGAGAGCGGCGAGGCGGACGCGGTGCTCGACGCCGTTGCCGCCGGAACTCCGCTGCTCGGCATCTGTCTGGGCCTTCAGCTGTTTTTTGAGCGCGGCAACGAGGGCGTGCCTGCGGATGAGGGCGCGGCTGCGGATGGCAGCGCTCTCGAGCAGGCCGGTGCCCCTTGGGTCGATGGCCTGGGCATCATGCGCGGTTCGTGCACGCGCTTGGAGTCGAGCCGCCTAAAGGTGCCGCACGTGGGCTGGGACCAGGTGCACATGACGCCCGCCGGTGCGGCCGACCCGCTGCTCGTCGGTTTTGCCGAGGGTGCCAACATGTACTTCACCCACAGCTACGCGGTGGGCGACGATGCCGATGCCGCCGACGTCTTGGCTCGCACGCACTATACGCGGAGCTTCTCGTGCATCGTGCGCCATGGCAACGTGTGGGGTTGCCAGTTCCATCCCGAGAAATCCTCGGCGCTGGGACAGCGCATCCTTAAGAACTTCGTCAACATCGTCGAGGAGGCCGGCCGATGATCCTGTTTCCCGCAATCGATTTGATCGGCGGCAAGGTCGTGCGCCTGGAGCGCGGCGACCGGAGCCGCTGCAAGGTATATTCCGACGACCCCGTGGCCGTCGCCCGCTCGTTTGCCGAGCAGGGCGCGAGCTGGGTGCACGTCGTCGACCTGTCCGCTGCCTTTGGCGAGGACGAGGACGCATGCGCTGCCAACTCGACGGCGATTAAGGCCATCTGCGGCGTCGACGGTCTGTCCGTGGACGTGGGCGGCGGCGTTCGCTCGCTCGCACGCATCGATGAGCTGGCAGGCTATGGTGCTCGCCGCATTGCGCTGGGCACTGTGCTCGTGACCGAGCCGGGTTTTGCTGAGGTGGCAGCCCAAGGCTTTGGCGAGCTGCTGGTGGCTGACATTGCCGCACGCGACGGTCAGGTCAAGGTGAACGGCTGGCGTGACGGCGCGGGCGTGGCACTTGACGATGCCGTGGCGCAGCTCACCGAGCTGGGCTTTGAGCACCTGGTCTACACTGACATCGCGCGCGACGGCATGCAGACGGGCATCGATGTGGCGGCGTATCGTCATGTGGCCGAGGTCGCGGGTTTTCCCGTCGTGGCGTCGGGTGGTATCTCGACGCTCGACGATATCCGCGCGCTTGCCGCGGTGGGTGAGGACGTCATCGAGGGCGCCATCACCGGTCGTGCGCTCTACGAGGGCAACTTTACGCTGGCCCAGGCGTTGGTCGCCGCCCGAGGGGAGGAGTAGCCCATGCTTACCAAACGCGTGATTCCCTGTCTGGATGTTAAGGACGGCCGCGTGGTCAAGGGCATCAACTTTGTGAGCCTGCGCGATGCGGGCGACCCGGTGGAGCTGGCCCGCGCCTACGACCGCGAGGGTGCGGACGAGGTCGTTTTTTTGGACATTACCGCGACGAGCGACAACCGCGCGACGACCATCGAGATGGCGGCGCACGCGGCCGAGGAACTCGCTATCCCCTATACCGTGGGCGGCGGTTTCCGCGACTTGGCGGGCATGCGGACCATGGTTGCCGCCGGCGCCGACAAGGTGTCACTTAATTCTGCCGCCGTGCGCGATCCGTCGTTGATCAGCCAGGCCGCCGCGGCGTTTGGCAGCCAGGCCGTGGTCGTGGCGATCGATGCCAAACGCGTCGGCCTGCCCGGCGCATCCGGAGCCGACAAGTGGGAGGTCTTCACGGCGGGCGGCCGCAACGCCACGGGTATCGACGCGGTGGCATGGGCCGAGGAGGCGGCTCGTCGCGGCGCCGGTGAAATCTTGCTCACCAGCATGGATCGCGACGGCACCAAGGCTGGCTTCGACCTGGCACTCACCCGTGCCGTGGCGCGCGCGGTGCCGATTCCGGTGATCGCAAGCGGCGGTGTGGGCACGCTCGAGCATTTTGCCGAGGGCGTGATTGAGGGCGAGGCCGATGCCGTGCTGGCGGCGAGCGTCTTTCACTTTGGAACCTTCAGCATTCGCCGGGTGAAGGAGTATATGGCCAGCCAGGGTATCCCTATGAGGTTGGACTTCTAATGCTGCGGCTTGTCCAGGCACCGCATCTTGCCGCTCAAACCGTCGCTCGCGTACCAAAGTACGTGTCGCTCCTCTTTCGCGGCAACCTGCGGCACCTGGACAACCCTCGCCGACCTGTG
>CAUBMI010000112.1 GCA_958436995.1 uncultured Collinsella sp. | reverse complement strand
TGCCCGCAAGGAGCGGGCGCGTTTTATCCAGAGTCGGGGTAGAGAGTTGGCTCCACGATCCCGACGCCAACCGGCCAAGAGGCACGGTGGCCCTGCCAACATCGATGAAAGGAGTCCGTATGGACAATTTCTCCGTGCGCAGCGATGGTCCTCTCGTCGGGGCCCGCCTCACCGTACGAGGCGTCCTTTACGAGCGTCTTGTACGTGACAGCCTGGCTCTCGTTCATGGCAAGAGCTCGCAAAAGGCCGTGTGCAAGCTCGGGCGATCATGCGATATACGAAATTACGCCATTCTCAATGCGGATTTTACGCTACTTCCAATGTAGTTTTTACGCCGTTGCGGATGTAGTTTTTACGCTATGTTCATTGAAGGTTTTATGCTTGGCATCCTTAGCGCGACGCTCGCTCAACCCCTGACCACCGGATTGCCCGAATTCCGGGATGCTGCCTCCGCTCCAAACAAAAGGCCCCGACTCGCGATGAGCTGCCTCCCATTTCTTGAACATTAGAAATGGGAGGCTTTCCACCCCATGCCTCTATCGGAAACGGCATCCCGTCCTGAGCATCGAATCCGGGACGTAGTTTCCGCATGCGGCTTCGTTAGGAAAGCATGTTCTACTCTGAGCGCTCATTCCGGGGTGCAATTTCCGCCAGAGACGCCGCCGGGAAAGCACATCCCGGTTTGGAGCCGAAATCTGGGATGTAGTTTCCGCTTGAAGGGCGATCCGAAAAGCACGTCCCATTCCGAGTGGCAATTCCTGGTCACAGTTTCCGCAGATACAAGGCGACAGTCCGCCGCCCTTATCACATGCCTTCAAACATGCGATCCAGAAACACAAAACAGCAGATAGAATGCTCTTTTTCAAAAAAGTACACGTCCCTAAACTTACCAAGGTTTCATGTCTAGCTACCGTTCACGGTCGCCGATTACCGCCCACCGATTCAAACAAGAAATATGTCGCCAAAAGCAGGTCATCTACCTGCATGGTTAGATTTTGGTCAGCTTTTGGTCAGCTGAGCGGCAAGTTCCAGCTGATACGTTTTTGCTACCCAAAAGGAGGCGGTAGCTCATGACCCATTGCAATGACCAGCTCATCGACCAACTGCTCACTCAAGCCGAACAAGAGGGGCGCTGTCTGATTCCCCCGAGCTCGGCGATCCGAAAAGCGCTCCTTCGGCGCACCGGCGGCACGGTTGTCTCGCCCATGCCGGGGTTGTTTGCGCGAAAAACGCGCTGGAATGAACTCAACCGAGCGCAACGCCATTGCGAAATCCTCCGCGCCCTTGCGATCATCCACCCTGATTGGACGTTCTGCTCGTTTTCGGCCGCCTGTCTGCTGGGGCTCGAGGTCTCGTGGCGACACCTGAATGTCGTGCATGTCTGCAGCGCCACCAAGCCGTCGGCTCGCCCGGGCGCGCATATTCAGCGGCATCAGATCGATCCGGTCGGAGCAATCCGCCTGTCCGGCATATCGGTAACGCCGCCCATTCAAACGGTGACGGATTGTCTGTTGCAGACCGGTTTTGCCGACGGCATGCCCATTGCCGATTCGGCGATCTCAAAGCTCGGCCTTGCGCCGGAACAGCTGATGGAGGCCGTTGAGCAACGAGCGACTGCCCGCAATGGTCGCGCGATTCGCACCGCCCTCACAACGCTTCGATATGCCGACGCCCGCGCCGAGAGCGGCGGGGAATCGGTCGCCCGAGCCGTCATGATCGAGACCGGCTTTGCACCCGACCAACTTCAATACGAGCTGACGGATCCCTTCGATTCGACCGAAAGCATGCGAACGGATTTTGCCTGGGAGCGTCAAGCCAGGGAGCTCACGCTGGGCGAACTCGATGGGCTCATCAAATATACCGACCAGACCATGCTGGCCGGACGCACCACCGCCGAGGCGCTCGTTGCCGAACGACAGCGTGAGGCGCATCTATCGCTTTACGGTCATCCCTTGCTGCGCTTTACCATGAACGAAGTCCGTTCGGCAGGCATGTTCGCGAAAAAGCTGCAGACGGCAGGCATCCGGCAGACCGCGCTGCCGACATGGCTCAACGATATTGAGCTGTAGGGGCTACCGAGCTTATGCCCGCCTGCCTACCAAACCGGGACACGCTTTCCGGTTGGCAGCACCCGCGGAAACCATGTCCCAGACTGAGTGCTCAAAACGGGACGCGCTTTCCAGATGGCATGCCTAGCGGAAAGCGTATCCCGGAATCAAGGCCTAGAACGGGACACGCTTTCCGGTTGAACGCCCAGCGGAAATTACATCCCGGAATAGACGCTCAAACTGGGATACATTTTCCGCTGAGGGCCGATCCGGAAACCGTGCCCCACTCCGAGCGTCAATTCTGGGATGAACTTTCCGCCAGAGGGTTCAGCCGGAAACGGCATCCCACTCTGAAGCAAAATTCTGGGACGCAGTTTCCGGTTGAGGGCTGTTCCGGAAAGTGTGTCCCATTCCAGATGCGGATTCCGGGATGCACTTTCCGTTTGAAGCTCCAATCGGAAAGCGCATCCCACTCTGGAGCCGAATTCCGGGACACGCTTTCCGCTAGAGGCTCTACCGGAAAGCGCATCCCATTCTGAGCATCGATTCCGGGTCGCAGTTTCCGCCTGAGAGCCGATCCAGAAACTGCATCCCATTCTGAGCGCCAATTCCGGGACGCAGTTTCCGCTCCAAACAAAAGGCCCCGGCTCGCGATGGAACTGGGGCCAAAGGCGCAGCATATACAGTTGATGTTGAGCGCGAACAGCCCGTCAGCAATGACCGTCCGCGCTCTACCCTACCCGCGGTGACGGGCGCGGCTGTACGGCGTATCCACCATGGGCAGATCCGGACGCAGCTTCCCGTCAAACGCGCGGTAGGCGTTCTGCACGGCGGGCGCCGTGGGGATCGTTGCGATCTCGCCGATGCCCTTGCCGCCGTATGCCACAGGCAACAGCTCGTCCTTCTCCACGTAGATGGCGTGGATATCCGGAATCTCGGGCGCACGGAACAGCCCGAGCGTACCGTACCTTGCCTGGGGCACGCAGTCCTTGAGCGGCCAGTCCTCGGTAAGCGCATAGCCCATACCCATGAGCACGCCGCCTTCGATCTGACCCTGGATGGAGATGGGATTGACAACCTTGCCGGAATCGTGCGCGGCATAGACCTCGCTCACGCGGCCGTCATCATCCAAAATGACCACATGCGTGGCAAAGCCGTAGCAGATGTGGCTCTTGGGGTTGGGAACGTCGGCGCCCAGCTTGTCGGTCGGCTCCAGATACACGTAGCCAAACTCGCATCCCTCAAGCGCCTTGATGGCGGTCGCGGGATCCTGAGGATGCATACCCTGGCCGGCGACGAGCTCCTGCGTGCGCAGCTGATAGGCGCGACCGTCGTCGTACTCGATCTTGACGCCGTCGCCATGCGCGCTCACGGGAGCGGCGGGCGCAGGCTTGCCGGCCTCGATGCCAACCATGGCATCGCGCAGCAGGAAAGCGGCGCCGCGCACAGCCTCGCCGGTCACGACCGTCTGACGCGAGCCAGACGTGGTGCCGGAGTCGGGAGCGTTCTCGGTAGAGCACTCGCCGTTGGCGATGCAGCTCAGCGGCAGACCGCAGGCCTCGGCAACGTCCTGCAAAAAGACGGTGTTGCAGCCCTGGCCGATGTCGGACGTGGCGGCATAGACCACGGCCACGCCATCCTCGACGCGAATCTTGCAGCGGCCGGCATCGGGCAGGCCCACGCCCACGCCGGCGTTCTTCATGGCGCAGGCGATACCGGCGTGTCCGGGATGCGCATAGTAGGCATCCTTGACCTCGAGCAGCGTCTCCTTAAGCGCCGTGGAGCAATCGGCAATCTGGCCGTTGGGCAAAACCTCGCCCGGCTCGATGGCGTTTCTGTAACGAATCTCCCACGGGTCCAGGCCGACCTTCTCTGCCAGCAAGTCGATCAAGCTCTCGAGCGCAAACTCGGACTGGCAAACGCCAAAGCCGCGGTACGCGCCGGCGGGCGGGTTGTTGGTGTAGTAGCCAAAGCCGCGAATGTCGGTGTTCTGGTACTTGTAGGGGCCGACGGCATGCGTGCAGGCGCGCTCGAGCACCGGGCCGCACAGCGACGCGTAGGCGCCGGTGTCAAAGTTGATCTCGCAGTCCAGGCCGGTAAAGTTGCCCTCGGCGTCGCAGCCCAGCGTAAAGGTGCCGTCCATGGCGTGGCGCTTGGGATGGAAAGCGAGCGACTCGGCACGTGTGAGCTTGCACTTCACAGGACGCTGGAACTTATAGGCGGCGAGCGCGGCCAAGTGCTGGATGGACACGTCCTCCTTGCCGCCAAAGCCGCCACCCACGAGCATGGTCTCGACGACCACGCGCTCGGGCTCGTTGTCCCAGCCAAACATGTGGGCGCACTCTTTGCGTGTGTCGTAGGCACCCTGGTCGGTCGACTGCACCTTGACGCCGTTCTTGTACGGGAAGGCAACGGCGCACTCGGGCTCCAAGAAGGCATGCTCGGTAAAGGGCGTGGTAAAGCGCTGCGTCACGGTGAACGCGCTCTCTGCCAGCGCCTTGG
>CAUBMI010000111.1 GCA_958436995.1 uncultured Collinsella sp. | reverse complement strand
ACTTTGAGCTCGCCGACAAGCTGGGCGCCATCGTCAACTTTGACGACATCAGCCATATCGAGTTCTTTGAGCGTGTCGCGGGGCCCATCCCCAAGACAGTCAGCTGCCGCTTTAATCCGGGCGGCTTGTTCCAGCTCTCCAACGGCATCATGGACAACCCGGGCGACTCCAAGTACGGCATGACCACCGAGCAGCTCTTCGAGGCCTTTCGCACGCTCAAGGCCAAGGGTGCCGAGGACTTTGGCATCCACGCGTTCCTTGCCAGCAACACCGTCACCAACGACTACTACCCCAAGCTCGCACGCATCCTCTTTGAGCTTGCCGTGCGTCTGGAGCGCGAGACCGGCGCACACGTGGCCTTCATCAATCTGTCCGGCGGCGTCGGCATACCCTACCTGCCCGAGCAGCAGGCCAACGACATCCACGCCATCGGCGAGGGAGTGCACGCGGCCTACGACGAGATCCTGGTTCCCGCCGGCATGGGCGATGTGGCGATCTACACCGAGATGGGCCGCTTTATGATGGGCCCCTACGGCTGCCTGGTCACCAAGGCCATCCACGAGAAGCAGATCTACAAGGACTATATCGGCGTCGATGCGAGCGCCGTCGATTTGATCCGCCCCGCCATGTATGGCGCCTACCACCACATTACGGTGATGGGCCAGCCGGGCGGCGTGGACAAGACCGCAGCACCCGTCACGGACACCTACGACATCACGGGCAACCTGTGCGAGAACAACGACAAGTTCGCCATCGATCGCGAGCTGCCGCATATCGACATGGGCGACCTACTCGTGATTCACGACACGGGCGCCCATGGCTACTCCATGGGCTACAACTACAACGGGCGCCTGCGCTCCGCCGAGGTGCTGCTGCGCCCCGATGGCTCGGCCGACCTCATCCGCCGCGCCGAGCGCCCGGGCGATTACTTTGCCACGCTCGACGTGCTGCCTAGCGGCCGCGAGCTGCTGGCCAAGTCGCGCGCCGATACTGCCCGCCATCGTGCCCAGGACGAGCGCCTGGCGGTCGCCGCCCAATGGAACAAGCGCATCCAAATCGCGGAAGCGAAGGAGAAGAACATGGACATCCGCAATCTCGAGGGCTCAATCGTCGCCCTTGTGACGCCGTTTAAAAAAGACGGCAGTGTCGACTTCGATGCGCTCGAGCGCCTTATCGATTTCCATCTGCAAAATGGTACCGACGCCATCCTCACTCTGGGCACCACCGGCGAGAGCGCCACGATGACCGACGACGAGGACAACTCCGTCGTTGCCGCAGTGGTCAAGCAGGTCGCGGGCCGCGTCCCCGTCATCGCCGGCTCGGGCTCCAACTCCACGCAGACCATGCTCACCAAGTCGCTCACCTACCAGGGCCTGGGCGCCGACGGTCTGCTGCTCATCACCCCCTACTACAACAAGTCCAACGAAGAGGGCATCTATCAGCACTTTAAGACCGTTGCCGACGCGGTGGACATCCCCTGCATCCTGTACAACATCCCCGGCCGATGCGGCTGCGGCATCAGCGAGCGCAACGTGGAGCGCCTGGCTGCGCACCCCAACATCATGGGCATCAAGGAGGCCTCAGGCAACGTCGCCTACGCGGCCAAGATCGCCCACCTGCTGTCCGATGACTTCCGCATGTACTCGGGCGAGGACGCGCTCACCGTGCCACTCATGAGCCTGGGCGCCTCGGGCACCATCAGCGTGTGGGCCGACGTTCAGCCGCAGCTCGTGCACGACATGTGCCGCGCCTATCTGGACGGCGACGTGGAGCGCGCCCGCGATATCCAGATTGCCGGCCAGCCGCTCATCAATGCCCTCTTTAGCGAGGTCAACCCCATCCCCGTTAAGGAAGCGCTCGCACAGATGGGTATGATCGAGGCAAACTACCGTATGCCGCTGTGTCCCATGGCCAACGACACACGCGCTGCACTCACCGATGCTCTGAAGGGAGCTGGTCTGCTTGATTAAGACTGTCATTATGGGAACGGGCCGTATGGGCTCGCTCATCCGCACTACCGCCGAGGGCATTGTCGACGCCGCCGGCCAGCCCGTTTTCGACATCGTCGCCCAGATCGGTTTTGACCTGACCGAGCTCGAGAGCGCCCCGGCAGCCGACGTGATCATCGACTTCTCGAACGTCGTGACCTTCGATGCCGTCGTTGCCTATGTCGAGCGTACGGACGCGGCACTCGTTTCCGGCACCACGGGTTATTCGCCTGAGCAGATGGACCGCCTGCGCGAGCTGGGTCAGAGCGCCCGCGTCATGCACTCCGGCAATTACTCTATCGGCATCGCCGCCCTGCGCCATCTGGTTGCCCAGGCCACGCGCGAACTGCCCGGCTTTGACTGCGAGATTGTCGAGACGCACCACAACCAAAAGGTCGATGCCCCCAGCGGCACCGCCAAGCTGCTGCTCGACGCCGTCGTCGAAGCCGAGCCCGAGGCGGGCTACCACCCCGTCTATGGTCGCGAGGGCATGTGCGGAGCGCGTGACCCCAAGGAGATCGGTATGCACTCGCTGCGCGGCGGCACGGTCGCCGGCGCGCACGAGGTGAGTTTCTTTGGCCAGGACGAGGAGGTCACGCTCGCGCATCGCGCCACGAGCCGTCAGATCTTTGTCAACGGCGCGCTGGCCGCCGCGCAAAAGCTCGTCACCCGCGAGCCCGGCTTCTACACGTTCGACCAGGTCATGTTTGCCTAACACGGCATCAACCAAATCCACCCAAAGGAGAGACAGCAAATGAGCAACACAGCCGAGATGGATGCACAGGAGATTATCAACTACATCGCCACCGCGCCCAAGAAGACGCCCGTCAAACTGTACGTACGCGAGAAGCCCGATACGGAGGTCCAGTGGGGCGACGCGCGTGTCTACGGCGATTGCCACGGCAAGACCGTCTTTGGCGATTGGGATGAGCTCAAGGCAATCCTCGACGCTAACGTCGATTCTATCGAGTACTTTGACGTCGAGAACGACTGCCGCAACTCCGCCGTACCCATGCTCGACCTTAAGGGCATCAACGCCCGTATCGAGCCGGGCGCGATCATCCGCGACCGCGTCGAGATCGGCGACCGCGCCGTCATCATGATGGGCGCCATCATCAACATCGGCTCCGTCATTGGCGAAGGCTCCATGATCGACATGGGCGCCGTGCTGGGCGGCCGTGCCACCGTGGGCAAGAACTGCCACATCGGCGCCGGTACCGTGCTGGCAGGCGTTGTGGAGCCCGCTAGCGCTACGCCCGTTGCCATCGAAGACGATGTCATGATCGGCGCCAACGCCGTGGTCTTGGAAGGCGTACGCGTGGGCAAGGGCGCTGTCGTCGCCGCTGGTGCCGTATGCGTCGAGGATGTTCCCGCCGGCGCCGTCGTGGCCGGCGTCCCCGCCCGCGTTATCAAGATGCGCGATGAAAAGACCGATAGCAAGACTGGCCTCGAGGAAGGCCTGCGTCAGCTGTAGGGTTACGCGGTTTTGACAAACCGCGTAACGGCTCGACGCTCCAAACGACCCAGAGCGGCAACCTGACGTTCAATCGTCGGGCATGACCAGAAGGTCAATGCCCTCCTCTTTCACTTCACCTTGCTCGCTCTGGGTCGTTTTCGCTGACGTATGCTCAACCTGCGACGTAATTCAGCCCCAAGCAAAAAAGGCCGAAACCCCATCCGGGGCTTCGGCCTTCGCTTTCTCGCTGCAGGCGTAACGCAACTTATCGATTCTCGATGCTGCCGATGTTTTTGAGCTCGATGGAAATGAGGCCGTTGGGCTCGTTGACAAACTCGATGTACTCGGAGTTCGAACCCATCTCGGCTGGGAAGCTGATCTCGATGCCCGTGTCGGTACGGATCTTGTGGTTGCGCACGGCCGCTCGCTCGACCTGCTTGCGCTCCACGGGCACGCGCTCGGGCACCTTCTCCTCGGTCAGTGCCGCGCGTACGCTTTCCTTGATGACCGGCTCGTCCTCAAAGACCTCATCGACGATATCCCAAGGCGGCAGCTCCTCGTCGTCCTCGACCTTCTCGGCAACGGCGGCCTTGACCTTGGCGAGAGCGACGGCCGTGTTGGCACCGTGCTCCTCGGCGACCTCCTCGACCACGCGCGTCACGGTGTCGATGACTTCCTTGCCCGACACGCCCGTGTCGCACTGCAACAGGCCATCGGGGATGAGCATGCGGTCCTCGCCGGCAATCTTGCGCTTCTTGTCTACGTAGCCGATCTCCATGGTGCTCGCGCGCACGATGGCATAGCTCGGCACCTTCTGCGAGGGGTTCGGCAGGATGGCGTAGTGGCGCGCGATATCGTTGCGCACCTCCCCCTCCTCGCGGCCTACCTCGTGCATAAAGGCCTGCTTGGAGCCCAGGAGCATGACGGCAAACCAGCGGGCATCCTCATCGTCGTCAAAGTCGGCCACGAGCACGTCGGTGGACTCAGCCTTCTCGGCCTTGGTGAGCTCGGAAGAGATGAACTCCGCGATCTGCTGCGACAGATCCACGAACTCACGCTCGCCAAAGAAATAGCCCTTGAGCTCGCCGCCAAACGCAGAGTTCTCGGCAA
>CAUBMI010000110.1 GCA_958436995.1 uncultured Collinsella sp. | reverse complement strand
CCGGGTCGCCCGCAGTGGGGGCGACCCGGCCATTTGAGCTATTTTGCAATATAGAGCTTGGGATGACTGCGACTGCTCTCGATCGCCGCCGTCATGATGCCCTCGTCGTCTCCATCAACGATGATACCGTCGAGGTCATCGATCTGCGCGGACTGATAAAAACTGGTCTTGTTGAACTTTCCCTGGTCAACCATCATGTAGCCCTGGTTTGAGTTGGTAAGGTACATATGCTTGATCATGGCCGAGAAGTCGTGCTCGACGGTAAAACCGTGGTCGGGGTGGAATCCGTCAGCACTGACAAACGCCTTGTCGGCATGTAGTTTGCTCATGCAGTCGAGCGTTAGTGCGCCCGCGAGATAGAGGTGACCCTTGCGCACGGAGCCGCCCAGCAGCACTACCGAAGCATTGGGGAGATTGAAGCTGGCGTAGTTCGCGATTGCAAGATCGCCGGTGATAATGGTGATCTCACGCTTGTCCATGAGGGCCTTAGCGAAGTAAAAGCCTGTGGTGCCGATATCAATTACCAGAACATCGCCATCATCAACAAGAGTTGCTGCGGTTGCGGCGATGGCTTCCTTGGCCTCGACTTGGACATTGATGCGCTCCTCGGGATACGAGATTGCGTTGGAGCGAGAAAGCGATACCGCTCCGCCGCGTACGCGACGCAGCTTGCCTTCGGATTCCAGCGAGATGAGGTCGTGTCGTGCGGTGACTTCCGAAACCGAAAAACGGCGAACGATGTCGGATACCGAGATATTTGGCTTTTCGGCCAGCCAATTCATGATAAATCGCTGACGCTCGGCCGGTGAAAGGTCTGAAGTAGATGCCATATGCCGCTCCTTTTGAACAAAAGGTAAAAGATGCGCCTTTCGTAATCGAAATATAACGTATCGATATGAAAAGAACAAGGCAAATTCGAATGAATCAAAAGAACGGAATGGCATGTCACAAATGCATGCGTAGCAGATAGTTCGCACGTAAACGGGCTATAAAGAGTCTCATTCTGAAGGTGCCGCCCAAAAGAAGTACGTTCACGCCCGATATTCGACCGTTCACGGAAAGTTGACAATTGAGCTTTCGATAGCTTTTGAAATGGTTTATAAAAGAAAACCGAAAAGCTTTTGAAACAAAGAAGAAGGCTTTCGATAGCAATAGTGTTAGATGAGAAAGGACCGAACATGGCGATCAAGGTGTTTGCCGACGGCGCTAACCTCGAGGGCATGCTTGACATGCATGACAATGGCAACGTTCAGGGCTTCACGACTAATCCTTCCCTTATGAAGGCCGGCGGCGTGACCGACTACCGCGCTTTTGCCAAGACGGTTCTTGAGCACATTACTGATGTGTCGGTCTCTTTTGAGGTATTCGCCGACGACGAGGCGGGTATGGAAGCCGAGGCTCGCGAGATCGCAACCTGGGCAGACAACGTCTACGTTAAGATCCCGGCGCTCAACACCAAGGGTGAGTCCACTGCCGCGCTGGTCAAGCGCCTTTCTGCCGACGGCATCAAGGTGAATGTCACCACTATCTTCACGCCCGAGCAGGTCGACGAGTTTGTCGATGCCGTCTCTGCTGAGACCCCCTCTATTCTGTCCATCTTTGCCGGTCGCATTGCCGATACCGGCGTCGATCCGCTGCCCCTCATGGCGGAGTCCGTAAAGAAGGCTGCCGTTAAGCCTGCTGCCGAGGTTCTCTGGGCGTCTACGCGCGAGGTCCTCAATATCTTCCAGGCGGAGTCCGTTGGCTGTCAGATCATTACGGTCCCCAATGCCCTTCTTGCCAAGCGCAAGAATTTCGGGAAAGATTTGCTTGAGTACTCGCTTGATACGGTCAAGGGCTTTGCCCGCGACATTCAGGCGCTTGGTTTTCATATCCTGCCCGAGGAGTAGGGGACGAGCATGCTGACCGATCTTCTTAAGCCCGAGCTTGTTGCCTGCCACGTCGAGGCCTCCGACTGGGAGGAAGCGATCAAGGCATGCGGTAAGTTGCTCGTAGACGCTGGCAAATGCGACCAGAGCTATGTTGACGCCATGATTTCATCGGTTCACAAATTCGGCCCCTATATGGTCTTGGAAGAGGGCATCGCCATGCCCCACGCTCAGGCAGATGGCAATGTGAGTGAAGCGGGGATCTGTATCGTCACGCTTGACCCTGCCATTGCGTTTGGACACGAGGATTTCGATCCGGTTCACGTGCTCGTGGGTATTTGCGCACCCGACCCCAAGGCTCATCTTGGCTGCTTGGCGGAGCTTTCGCAGATGTTCGAGGACGAGGACTGCGTTGCCAAGCTCAGCGCATGCGATACGCCCGAGCAGGTTTTGGAGACCATGCGTTCATTCTTTTAGGCCTTAATGGCACGGCGATGCGTCGCCGCTTTTGGATAGACGGAAAACCGTCACGTGTAGGAGAGGAAGGTTGCCATGCATATCATCACCGTATGCGGAAACGGCATCGGGTCCAGCCTGATGCTCGCTGGCAAAGTCGAGGAGCTTTGCGAGGAGGAGGGCATCAAGGCCGACGTTGAGTCTATGGACCTGAACGGTGCTTCTTCCGCAAATCCGGATCTGTTCATCACCGTTAAAGAACTCGCCCCCGAGCTCCACGGCAACGTTGTGATCGTTCGCAGCTATGTGAACAAGAAGAAGATCCGCGAAGACGCCCTCGAGGCAATCAAGGCGGCCGCCGCTAACGCCTAAAGCGGCACAAAAAAGGGCGGTTCCCTGTGGAAGAGGGAAACGCGCCCACGTTAGAGAGAAAGGAAGCGCAGATGCAAGCCATCCTTCCCATACTTGAGTTTATCCAATCGATTCTGACCAAGCCAGCGTGGATTATGGGTCTATTTGCCTTTGTGGGCCTTGTCGCGCTTAAGCGTCCTGCCCACAAGGTGATGACGGGCACCCTGAAGCCCATTCTTGGTTACATCATGCTGTCCGCCGGCGCCGCTGTTGTTCAGGAGAACCTTGCTCCGCTGGGTACCTTCATCGAGACCGGTTTCCACATCACCGGCGTCGTGCCCAACAACGAGGTCGTTGTTTCGATGGCTCAGAGCGTCCTCGGCGTTCAGACCATGATGATCCTGATTCTCGGCTATGTCGTGAACATTATCATTGCCCGCTTTACCAAGTTTAAGTACATCTTCCTGACGGGCCATCACAGCATGTTTATGGCCTGCCTGCTGTCTGCCGTTCTGCAGGCATCTGGCTTCCAGGATGTCCAGCTTGTCATCGTGGGCGGCATGTTCCTGGGCCTCGTGAGCGCTATGCTTCCCGCCGTTGGTCAGCGTTTCACCGAGAAGGTTACCGATGGCGATGAAATCGCCATGGGCCACTTCGGTTCACTCGCCTATTACATCTCCGCTGCAGTCGGTACGCTTTTTGCTAAGGACGCCGAGGAGAACAGCACCGAGAAGATCGAGGTTCCCGAGAAGTTCGCCTTCCTGCGCGACACTACCATCTCCACGGCTCTTACCATGGCCTTCTTCTACCTGGTTACCGCTTTCGCCGCTTACATCGCAGATCCTGCGGTCGTTACCAAGACCGCTGGCGGCGACAACGTGATTGTCTATGCCCTGACCTGTGCCCTGTCCTTTGCCGTTGGTGTCACCATCGTCTATAACGGCGTTCGTATGATCCTTGCCGACCTGGTCCCGGCTTTCCAGGGCATCTCCAACAAGCTGATCCCCGGTGCCATCCCCGCCGTCGACTGCGCCGTCTTCTTCCCCTATGCTCCCACCGCCGTCATCCTCGGCTTTGTCGCATCCTTCATCGGTGGCGTGGTCGGTATGTTCATCGTGGGCGCTACCCTGGGCATCTTCATCATCCCGGGCATGGTTCCCCACTTCTTCTGCGGTGCTACCGCAGGCATCTACGGCAATGCTACCGGCGGTCGCAAGGGCGCAGCTCTTGGCGCTTTCGTCAACGGCCTGCTCATCACCTTCGCCCCGGCCCTGCTCCTGCCCGTTCTTGACGTCTTTGGCTTCAAGAACACTACGTTCGGCGACTTCGATTTCTCCGTCATTGGTATTACGCTTGGCCGCGCTGCCGAGGCCTTCGGTACCACCGGTGTCTACGCGATTCTTGCTGTCCTTCTGATCGTCGCCTTCGTCCCCAACTTCATCCACACCAAGGGTGCTGTGATTAACCACGTTGAGGAAGAGTAATCCAGGCATACGTTAAGCCCTAATCGGGCGGAGCTCCGATAACCGGCTCCTACACGGAAGCGGTGGCGTCTCAAATGAGGCGTCACCGCTTTTGTTTTGGAGTGGTTGTGAAAACGTACCGGTGAAGCGCTGTCTCTGCGCCGCGAACGGAATCAACCGCGATGATCAGCAAAAACGTTTTGCCGCTGGGGTGTCGATATAAAAATGGTAAAACTGCAAAACCGTTCGCCGAGAAGACAAAAAACCGCAGTTCACGCCTTGATAAACGTAGGTAAAGTGTTTAGCAGCTTAACGCCCATATGCAAACGAAAGGAATCAGGCAGATGGCAATCAAGGTGTTCGCTGACGGTGCAAACCTCGAGGGCATGCTCGACATGTACGAGAACGGCAACGTTCAGGGTTTCACGACCAACCCGTCCCTTATGAAGAAGGGCGGCGTGACGGATTACCGCGCGTTTGCCAA
>CAUBMI010000109.1 GCA_958436995.1 uncultured Collinsella sp. | reverse complement strand
CACAGCGACGGCACCTTCACCGATTCGCTCGGCCGCACCACAAAGATCTCGCCGGCAGCCTCGCGACGTGCCAGGTCATCGAGCGTGGCATTGTAGACCTCATGTCGACGCTCAAGCGCTGCGACAAACTCCGGATAGTGACGGAACACGCGACGCAGCATGGGCATCACGCTGTTGGGCTGCTTCACAAAGCCCGCCGGCTGCGTGAGCACCACGATATTGCGGTCATACCCCTGCGCAAACAGCCATGCACTGGGAATAGAATCGGCCACGCCACCATCCAGATACTTATGCCCGTCAATAGCAACGGGACGCGTCGCCACGGGAATCGCCGACGATGCCCGGATCCACTCGATATCCCACTCGTCGCCATAGGGCAGGTCGTGGTAGACGGCCTTGCCCGTCTCGATATCGGTACACACGCACGTAAACCGCATGGGGCAGGCGCGATACGCCTCCAGGTCGATGGGATCGCGCTCGATGGGCACCTCGTGATAGGCAAAATCGGCATTGAACATATCGCCGGTTCGCAGCCAGCTGGTCACGCTCGCATAGCGTTTGTCGGCGCAATAGGCCTTGTTATAGCGAATGGCGCGGCCGATCTGGCGCGATTTAAAGTTGTAGCCAAATGCCGCGCCCGCCGAGACGCCCACCATATGGTCGCAGGTCAAACCGTGCTCCATCCAAACGTCGAGCACGCCCGCCGTATACATACCGCGGTAGCCGCCTCCCTCGAGCGCCAGCCCCACCGTGCTCGTCATATTTGACTGTGCCATGCGACCATCTCCGTTCCTGCGTTTTAAAACGGAACAAGTATACCCATCAACAAATATCGTCTCAGTCGCATTTTCATCGAACATCGTCGCGTTACCGTTTGGCGAATAATGGCCGCCCGCAACATGGGCACCCCTACATAATTCCATACACTTGTTTATACTACTCAGTAGTTATCAGCCGAGAGCACGAACCGACAAATAAACCCAACGACGCAGCAAGGCGGGGGCTTGGAAACACGCAAGGCGTTGAGCAGCAACGCATGTGCACAACGAGCTCGCCCGACGCAATCCGCCCCGACCTCAGAAAGCCGCTTACAGTATGGATAACGCCAGCAATAATACCGAAACGCTCGAAAAGACCATCCGTGACCTTCTGGAGCGTCAGGACGATCTGATCAGGACTGCCTTTACCGACGAGCTCACCGGTCTTGGCAACCGCGGCGGCTTTACCCGTTCCCTCGAGGAAATCTGGGAGCAGGAATTGCCCGTAACCATGGCGTTTATCGACATCGATAACCTTAAGCACTGCAACGACATCTTTGGACACGACGAGGGCAACCGCTATATCTTGCAGGTAAGCTTCTACCTCAAGCTGTATATGAAGGTGGACGAGGCAGCATTTCGTCTGGGAGGCGACGAGTTTGCCATCCTGTCTACGATTGCGACCGAGGACGAGCTGACCGAGCGCCTGGACCACTGTCGAACGGTTCTGCTCGAAAACAACGATTCCAAGATGCCCCACTCGTTTAGCTACGGAGTGTCGCACGCCGACCCCGCCCTGGGCGAAGCCCCTAATCGTTTGACCAACGATGCCGACCATCGCATGTACGACTTCAAACTACGCCACGCCGTGCACCTCGATCGACGCAATATCACGCAAGTCCACGCCGACGACTTCGAAGTTAGCGATCGCATTTTTGATGCCCTTTCGATGCTCAACGAAGGCCGCTATTTCTTTATCGAGAACTTGGACAAACATCGAACCCTTTGGTCACAAGGCGCCTTGCGCGATCTTGGTCTTCCTTCGGAGCATATAGACAACTGTCACGATTATTGGAAAACGCGTGTCCATCCCGATGACCTTGAAGCCTATACCAACGACATCGACCAAATCTATGACGGCTCCAAACACCGTCACGTCATGCAGTATCGTGTGCGCAACGCCGCCGGCGACTACGTCCTCTGCCGCGCTCGCGGGTTTCGTATCGACGGCGACGAAGGTATCCCCTCACTCTACGTCGGCGAGTTCGTCAACCACTCGCTTGCCGAGACCGTCGACGCCGCCACGGGCCTCGGGACGCAGCGCATGCTGGCCAACGCTATCGATGCCTGCCGTCGCGACCGTTGCCAGACGGGGCTTATAGCGGTGCGCGTTCGTGGCACGGCAAAGCTCAACGAGCTCTACGGGGCCGAGGCCGTCGACAACATGCTCGCCGAATACGCAGGCCGCATGCTGTCGATTACTCGCGGCAGGAGTCGCGTCTTCCGCTCACGCAACGCCCAGTTCGTCGTGCTTAGCAACAATTTGGATCACGAAGCATTCGAGCAACTGATCCAACATCTCAAAGAGGCCGTTTTCGCTCCCGTTCGAATCGCGGGCGACACCATTACCCCCGTCTGTCTTGTCGTTCCGGCCTTTTACGAGCACCTGACCAATCAAACGGCCGCCGTTTTAGGCGAACTCGACCGTCGCCTTCGCACGGCCGGCAGACTTGTTCCCAACGACAGCCTCCCCATACCCGAGATAGAGCGCAAAAGCGCCATCGCCGAACGCATCGATATGCTCACGGGCCTCTGTCGACCCAGCGAGTTTATGCGACGCGCCAACGCATTTCTCCAGACAAGGCGTGACGGCGCCTGGTGCATCGCCACCGTCGACATGGGACATATGCGACTGTTCAACGAATGGCACGGACAGGCCGAGGGCGACCGCATGCTCGCCGACGTGGGCACGGTCCTCAAGGATATCGAGAATGCCGACATGGGCGTCGCAGGATACTGGGGCCAAGACGACTTTTGCATACTCATCCCCTTTGAGCACGACACCGTCCATCAAATCTATAACAGCGTTCGCGAGGCCGTGGCCAAGCATGATGACGGCGTGGGTTTCTGGCCGTCCATGGGCGTCTACCCCATCGACTCCAACGAGGAAATCACCATCGATGCGCAGGCCAAGGCCATGTTTACCAATCGGCGTGCAAAAAACGACTTTAAGGAGCGCATTGCCATTTTCCGCCCCGAGGAGTACGAGCGCGAAATCTCGTTTCACCGCACCCTCACCGAGTTCCAGTATGCGCTCTCAAACGACCGCATCACCTACTACCTGCAGCCCCAGGTTGATATGGAAACCGGCGAGATCATTGGCGCCGAGGCGCTCACACGCTGGATTGACAAGGACGGCTCCCTCATTTCACCCGTCACCTTTATCCCCGCTCTCGAGGAAAGCGGTTTTGTGGTGACGCTCGACAAGTACATTTGGCAGGGTGTCGCCTCGTGGCTGCGCAAGCGCATCGATCGAGGACTTCGCGTGGTTCCGGTCTCGCTTAATGTGTCGCGCGTGGATATCCTTGCCTGCGACGTTGCCGAGCATATGGGGGCACTCGCCGACCAATACAATCTGCCGCCCGAGCTCATGCGCATCGAGATCACCGAGACGGCTTATACGGGAGAGTCCGAAGCTGTGGACAAGCTGACGGCCGACCTGCACAACCGCGGCTTCTCGACCTACATGGACGATTTTGGCACCGGCCAGTCCACGCTCGCGATGCTCAAGAACGTCAACGTCGACGTCATCAAGCTCGACCGCACGTTTGTGCCCGTCGACGGCGATCAAGGCCGCAGCGTGCAAATCATTTCATCAATGCTCGAGATGGCGCAGTCGCTCCATCTGCCCGTTGTGGTCGAAGGCATCGAGACAAATGAGCAGGCAAACATGCTACGCCAAATGGGCGCCCGCTACGCTCAGGGCTTCCTCTACTACCGTCCCATGCAGGCGGAGGATTTTGAGGCACTGCTCGACGGTGGCGACAGCAATTAATACGCTCGTGCGCAAACGCCACCGTCGAGGGAGCGTTTGTTCCCATGAGTTAACTAATATCCCAATCTAAACCAAATTGGGAGTAAGATACAAACCATTGTTCCATCCAAGGAGGTCATCCATCATGAACGAGTCGTATCGCCTGGGCGAGCAATCAATCATCGCTCATCTTCAGCGACTTGCGAACGGGGCCTCAACCACCGAGCTCGATGTTGCCGCGCTGCCCCCGGAGCTGCGTGCCATCGGCGAGCAACTGCAGAAAACGCTCGCCATCCTGCAACAAGAACGCGAGCTGCTTGAGCACGGCGCCTATATCGACTCGCTCACCAGTCTTGGCAACCGTGGCGGACTCGACCGCCATGTCGATCAGCTCTGGCGCAAAGGCACCCCCTTCACCTGCGCCTATATCGATATCGACCGCCTTAAGCATTGCAACGATAAGTTTGGCCACGCCGAGGGCAATCGCTACATCCTGAGCATCTGCCGCGCACTCACCGAGACAATGGAGCACGATGAGTTGCTGTTCCGTATCGGTGGAGACGAATTTGTACTTATATCCCCCACGACAGACGAAGCCGAACTCGAGCAGCGCCTGGAGCGGACGCGTGCCAATCTTATCGAGGCAACATCAGGCGACAAGGCGCCCATGATCGCCAGCTTTAGCTTTGGCTGCTCGCGCGTCGACCCGCTTGCAGGCGATACGCGTCGCCAGATGACAAAGGACGCCGACCGCAAAATGTATCGCTACAAGCTCATGTACCGTGTGCAACAACCGGAAGAAGGCGATGCGCTGCAACGCCCGGTCACCGAACAACCC
>CAUBMI010000108.1 GCA_958436995.1 uncultured Collinsella sp. | reverse complement strand
CGCGGCAAGGAGATATATTGCCAGACCGGAGGGGCGCCGGGGGCGGGAATCTGGGAGCACACATTTCCTACACATATTAAAACCCTGCTTACGTTTGCCAGCCGTTCTCTACCGCTCACCGAGGGCCTCTTTATAGTGAAGCGTCATATGGCTAAAGCTGATAGGCTCCCTTAGCCAAGGCACAGCCGGCATCGAGCAACTCATCGCGCTCCTCCACCGAGAACCCCTCGGCGTATACGCGAACCACCGGTTCGGTCCCGCTGGGGCGGATCAGCAGCCAGGTGTCATCCTCGAATGCCAAACGTAAACCATCCATATGGCTTACAGCCTGCGGCGCCTTGCCGCAAATCGATTTAGGATTCATGCCAGGAAGCAGCGTTCGCAGCGATTCGGCGTCTTCGGCCTCAAGGCGCAAATCGCGACGCCCATAGCTCGTCTTACCAAAACTGGCCTCGAGCTGATCGACCAAAACGCCCAAAGGCGCGCCCGTCTTTGCCATAAGCTCACACAGAATCAGACAAGCAAGGATTCCATCACGCTCAGGCATATGCGCGGCGATGCCGATACCGCCGGCCTCCTCGCCTCCCATGAGGACGCCGCCCTTCTTCATCTCTGCAGCTATATATTTGAAACCGACCGGCTTAACGGTCACACGACAGCCAAGCGCCTCGGCAATGCGACGCACGAGCGTCGAGCACGAGAGATTGACGACGACACGCCCCTCCAAATTGCGGAATTGAACGAGGTCGCCCAAAACAAGCGCCATGATTTGATGCGGATGAATATATCTACCGCGTTCGTCGACCGCACCGATACGGTCGGCATCGCCGTCGGTCACCAGGCCTGCGCACGCCCCGTCCTCGACAACCGCACGCTCGCAAGCGTCCACCCACGGCTCAACAGGGTCGGGGCAAATGTCCTCTTGATCGGACGACTGTCCGGCATGAATCTCGTGCACCTCGACGCCTAGCTCCCGCAGCAGGTCGGCAAGATATCCCTGGGCCGCGCCGCCCATGGGGTCAACTACCACACGCAGGTGAGCGGCTCGAATGGCCTCGGCATCGACAAACGATGCCACCGCCTGCATATAGTCAGGAATAATATCCGCGGTGCGATAGCGTTCCTCGATCCCCATCGGCTCGGGGGCCATAGTCTCTTCGAGCTCTTCGATGACATCCTGATTGGCCGTCGAGCCATCTCCCATGCGCAGCTTAAGGCACAGATACCCCTGCGGATGATGGGATCCCGTCACCATGAGCGCACCGCAGGCCTCGCCGTCATACGCCGCCGCCCACGTAAGGGCGGGGGTCGGAACAGGCCGAGATGCGAGCACTGCGTCCAATCCGTGAGCGGCAAGCACGCCTGCCGCAAGCTCAGCAAACTCGCGCGCCTGCGGCCGGGTGTCGAACCCTATATATACTGTTTTGCCTGGATTGATCTTTTGCCACAACTCGCCGACGGCATCGGCAATGCGGGCAACGTTGTCGACGGTAAAGTCGTCGTCGACGCGGGCGCGCCAACCGTCAGTTCCAAAATGAATTATCGCGCACACGCGCAGACACCTCACAGTGTTTGGATCATGGTACGCATGGGGTATACCCGCAACGCTCGCCCAGCAACCTGCCAAAACCGGCATTCACCATTTGGGCAAATGCTACCGCCGATGTGCAAGCAATAAAAAAACCGCCCCGTATGGAGCGGTTTCGACCTTTATATATCGAGCGCCTCGGCCATCGCTGCCGTAGTGATTGCCGTGGTTCCACAGCAACTGCCCACCATTGCGGCACCGGCATGTCTCCATTCGATGCATGCGCGCGCGAAAGCTTCTGGGTTCTCGTTCCATACGGGGCCATCCTGAGTCTGGACCGGATCGCCCACGTTGGGACGCACCGTGACGGGAGTAGTCGCCGATGCAACCATCCTGGGCACCGCCGCGTTCGCGGCCGCAAGCGAACAGCAATTAACACCAACCGAGTTTGCGCCGTGTTTTTCGGCGTACAAAACGGCTGCCTCGATGTTGAGGCCATCGCCCAACAGGTCGCCTTTATCGTCAACGACAAAACTCACCAGGACAGGCATGCCGTCGGCGGCATCTCGGGCGCCGGCAAGCATGGGCTGCAGATTACGGATAGACGTCACCGTCTCGATCAGCAGACCGTCAACGCCGGCATTGAGCAAGGCGTGCGCCTGTTCGCGCGCAATGCCGCGGATTTCACGATACTCGGCAGAGTCCTCGGCAAACCACTCAATACCGATCGGGCCCATCGAGCCCAGCAGCAGCTGAGGGTGCGCCTGGCGAGCATCGTCGACGGCCCCGCGATTGACCTCCGCCACGGACGGCGCAATCTGGTCGTGCTTGAGGGCATAGCTTGATGCCTGAAAGGTGTTGGTAATGAGCACCTGCGCGCCGGCGGCGACATACAAGCGATGGATACGAGAAACGGTCTGCGGCTCCGCCAGATTCCAAAACGCCGGTGGAATGTCGGCGGCATCGTACTCACTCAACAGAACACTGCCCATGGGGCCCTGCGCCAACAAGGTCTCGCTCGACAAGCGGCGCGTAAGTTCCTCGGCACCAAAGCGGTTGTAATAACTCGTATCCATATATATCCCGCTATTCCTCGACGCTGATTCCCTGCTTTTCGAGATAGGCGAGCCAGCGGCTCATCGTGTCCTCGGATAGCGCATGCTCCATCATGCAGGCCTCGGAATCGGCTCGCTCAAATTCGACACCGAGCTCCTGAACCAAAAACGTGCGGATGAGGCGATGACGGTACCAGATAGCCGTGCCAACCTCGCGGCCGCGATCGGTCAGGATTACCTTGCCATAGTGCGATTGCTCGACAAGCTCGGATGCCTTGAGCGCCGAAACCGCTTTATTGACCGATGCCTTGGAGACGCCAAGGCGCTGCGCGATGTCGACCGATCGCACGCCGTTGGTTTCCCCCTCTTCGCTTTCAATGCGAACCATGCACTCCAAGTAGTCTTCGTTCGCCACCGTCAGATGTAGTTCGCGCGAGCTATTTGTCGTATCCATGATCTTCCGTCCCTTCTGCATTCAATGGCTGATTCTACCCCATCCAAGCGTCGCGGTATGCCGTGGCATACCGTGCTAGAGTTCTTGTTGCACACGACGACCAAGATTGGAGCGATCTTTATGGAAAACACCACCACAAACCCCGATGTCCTCGAGCGCTTTTTGCGCTACGTCCAGATCAACACGCAGTCCGAGGATGCAAACTGCGACCAGGTACCCTCGAGCGCCGTTCAGTTTGATCTTGCCAACGTGCTAGCTGAAGAGCTGCGCGAGCTTGGTGCGGAAGATGCCCACGTGACCGAGCATGCCTATGTCTGCGCGCATATCCCCGCAAGTGCGGGCGCTGAGGACAAGCCCGCCCTGGGCCTGATCGCCCATCTCGACACCACCGAAGTTGCACCGGGCGCCGGCGTGAAGCCGCACATCGTACACTACGAGGGCGGCGACCTGGTCTGCGGCACGGTTGACGGTAAGCCCGTTGCCATGAGCACCGCCAAGCTTCCCGCCCTGAACGACCTCGCGGGTGAGGACCTGGTCTGCAGCGATGGCACCACGCTGCTGGGCGCGGACGACAAGGCAGGCGTCGCCGAGATCATGTCGCTTGTCGCGCGTATCGCTCAGGACCCTTCTCTGCCCCATCCCGCACTCGGCATTTGCTTCTGCCCTGACGAGGAGATCGGCCACGGAGCCGAGCTGCTGGATATCGATACCTTTGGCTGCAAGTACGCCTACACGGTCGACGGCGGCCCCATCGGCGAGCTGGAGTGGGAGTGCTTTAACGCCGCCGAGGCGACCGTCTGCTTTGAGGGCCAGTCCATCCACCCGGGCGACGCCAAGGGCCGTATGGTCAACGCAGGCAATCTGTTCTGCGACTTCAACGCGTTGCTCCCCTACGAGCAGCGTCCGGAATACACCGAGGGCTACGAGGGCTTCTGTCACCTTGAGGGCGTCTCGGCAACGGTCGACCATGCCACGGCGCGCTATATCGTCCGTGATCACGATGCCGCCAAGTTCCAGCAGAAACTCGACCTTATTGATGCCGCCGCCTCGATGCTCAACCAGCGTCTGAGTGAGGAGCGCGTGACAGTCGAGATTAAGCAGCAGTATCGAAATATGGCCGAGATCGTTCGTGACTATCCCGAGCTTATTGATGTTGCCAAGGAAGCCTACCTTGCCTGCGGCGTTGAGCCCCAAGTGCTGCCGATTCGTGGCGGCACCGACGGCGCTCAGCTGTCGTTCCGCGGTCTGCCCTGCCCCAACCTTTCCACCGGCGGCTATTGCTACCACGGCGTCAACGAGTTCGTCCCGGTCAGTTCGCTCGTCAAGATGACCGACGTGCTCCAGGAGCTCGTCGCCCGCTTTGCATAAGCCTGGCTGCACAAGTCCAAAAGACGAATCGCCCCGTCCTCAACCGAGAACGGGGCGATTTTTTGCTGCAATGAGAACAGGTTGACGCACGCCAACCTCTTAACGCAAGGAGTGTCCCAAACTGCCGGCACAAAAGGAACGTCCCCAAGTGCCAAGTGCATCAAGAGTGTCCCCTTTGACCAGTCGTTTAAGAACGTCCCCAATGACTAACGTCGCAGGTTGAGGACGGGCAG
>CAUBMI010000107.1 GCA_958436995.1 uncultured Collinsella sp. | reverse complement strand
GTCGGTATCGAGCGAGCGCCGGTCAAAACGGTTCTGGAACAGATGGCCCGTGCGCCCCGTGCGTTTATTGAACCGCCGCGCGTACGTCAAAAGCAGCCGGTGCATCGCCGCGCTCATCGCGTCCTCGTAATCTGCAAGCACCAGATGCACGTGATTGCCCATAAGGCACCAGGCGATAACCGTCACGCCCGCCTCGCGGCAGCAGTTGCGCATCAGCTCCAAAAACTCCCACCGGTCGTCATCGGTCTCAAAGATGATCTGTTTTCCGATGCCACGGGCCGAAACATGGTAAAAGCCGGTAACCGTTCTCCAAACGCGCTGCATGGCGCTCCCTTCGCCGGGATCTGCTTACCATCAAATACAGCACGATTGAAGCGTGCCATCAAAACATTCACGCAAAACAATACTCTCGCGCGGCCAAAGGCAGTAAACAAGCGGCGAACGGCACCGTTGCAACAGGTCAACCCCTGCAACGCTTACAAGAGCTGACCAAAAGTTTGCCCAAGACGAACCCCCTCTACGGAAGTTCTCGACCACAGAACATAGAGTTAAATCGCTTCAATTGAAAGTTCCGCGCTTCTCGCTTCGAAAACTGAGCCGTTCGCCGAATATTCCGTGCATTTCGCGGTATTATAGGGGCTGCATGTCATGTCCCTTTCGAAGGGTCGCCCGGCAATCGCCAGCCACGACCCCCAGACGGGACGCCAACACGATAGAGAGGAGAGGCATGCAGTACTCACAGGAAGTGGAGAACATGTGCCCCGTTGCCAAGGGTGCATACCACGGCCCCGCACCCATCCCCGAGGAGGGCAAGTGGGTCCAGGCTAAGGAGATTTCCGACATCTCCGGTCTTACGCACGGTGTGGGTTGGTGCGCACCTCAGCAGGGCGCCTGCAAGCTCACGCTGAACGTCAAGGACGGCATCATCGAGGAGGCCCTCGTTGAGACCATCGGCTGCTCGGGCATGACCCACTCTGCCGCCATGGCTTCCGAGATCCTTCCCGGTAAGACCATCCTCGAGGCCCTCAACACCGACCTCGTCTGCGACGCCATCAACGTTGCTATGCGCGAGATCTTCCTGCAGATCGTTTACGGCCGCAGCCAGACCGCGTTCTCCGAGGGCGGCCTGCCCGTGGGCGCCTCCCTCGACGACCTCGGCAAGGGCCTTCGCTCTCAGGTCGGCACCATGTTCGGCACCAAGGCCAAGGGCGCTCGTTACCTCGAGCTCGCTCAGGGCTACGTCACCCGCATGGCTCTCAACGACAAGAACGAGATCATCGCGTTCGAGTTCCTGAACCTCGGTAAGTTCACCGACGCCGTCAAGGCCGGCAAGACCCCCGAGGAGGCCATCGCTGGCGCTATGGGCCACTATGGTCAGTGGGAGAACGCTGCCAAGTACATCGACCCGCGCACCGACGAGGAGACTCACTCCGTCGCCAGCGTGTTCCCGGTTCACGAGTAGAAAGGGAGGGAAATAACTATGACTGTTACGTTCGAAGGTTACGAGCGCCGCGCTGACAAGATCAACAAGTGCCTCGCCGACAACGGCATCGCCTCCCTCGAGGAAGCTCTGCAGATCTGCACCGACAAGGGCTTCAACCCGCGTGAGATCGTCAACAACACCCAGTCCATCGCCTTCCAGAACGCTGAGTGGGCCTACACCCTCGGCTGCGCTCTCGCCGTCAAGCGTGGTGCCAAGTCCGCTTCTGAGGCTGCCGCCATCATCGGCGAGGGCATCCAGGCCTTCACCGTTCCCGGCTCCGTCGCCGAGGACCGCAAGGTCGGTCTGGGCCACGGCAACCTGGGCGCTATGCTGCTCTCCGACGACACCGAGTGCTTCGCTTTCCTGGCCGGCCACGAGTCTTTCGCCGCCGCCGAGGGCGCTATCGGCCTGGCTCTGAACGCCAACAAGGCTCGCAAGAAGCCGCTGCGCGTTATCCTCAACGGTCTGGGCAAGGACGCCGCCCAGATCATCGCCCGCATCAACGGCTTCACCTACGTGAAGACCCAGTTCGACTACTACACGGGCGAGCTCAAGGTCGTTGAGACCATCCCCTACTCCGATGGTCCCCGCGCTGCCGTTAACTGCTACGGCTCCGACGACGTCCGCGAGGGCGTTGCCATCATGTG
Source organism: uncultured Collinsella sp. (assembly GCA_958436995.1). GTDB lineage: Bacteria > Actinomycetota > Coriobacteriia > Coriobacteriales > Coriobacteriaceae > Collinsella. Next base: position 2,690 of record CAUBMI010000107.1, on the reverse strand, counting down.
GCACGAGAACGTCGACATCTCGATCACCGGTAACTCAACCAACCCCACGCGCTTCCAGCACCCCGTCGCTGGCACCTACAAGAAGGAGCGCATCGAGGCTGGCAAGAAGTACTTCTCCGTCGCTTCTGGTGGCGGCACTGGCCGTACCCTGCACCCGGACAACATGGGCGCCGGCCCTGCCTCTTACGGCATGACCGACACCATGGGCCGTATGCACTCCGACGCCCAGTTCGCCGGTTCTTCCTCCGTGCCTGCGCACGTTGACATGATGGGTCTCATCGGCATGGGCAACAACCCCATGGTCGGTGCCACCGTCGCCTGCGCTGTCGCCGTCGAGGAGGCCCTCAAGGCCTAATCGCGCCCGCGCGATGCTCATATAGTTGAGCTTTGGAGCCGCTACCCACCCGGGTAGCGGCTCTTTTTGTTTGCGCAGTCGCAGGGTAACTAATGCCGATATATCAGTTGTGGCGAATTACGAGATGTAACGAGATGGAATGTCAGAGCGTCCATGACGCCCACCTGCCATAATTGCCCTTTACCGATTTGCCGAGTCTTTGCGGCCCCATTACCGATCACCCGTGCGACAATGCGCCGGACGAGAAAGGAATCCGATGGAATCAACTGACGTACTGGTAATTGGATCTGGCATTGCGGGCCTTTGCGCCGCCATCGAAGCGGCACGCGCGGGCGCAACCGTCACTGTGGCAAGCGCCGGCAAGACTATGAGTGGATCGAGCTTCTTCCCCGGAACCTGGGGCCTGGGGCTTATCGGACCCGTTAACGAAGACGACGAACAGGACCTCATCAACACCATCCAGACCGTGGGCGGCGGCGTCGCCGACCCTACGCTTGTCCAGACGTTTGTCCACGGCATTCCCCAGGCAGTTGAATGGCTCGAGCAAGACCTGGGCGTTGAGCTTCAGCGTCCGCAAAGCGCTGAGAGCGCTCAGCAAAAGCAGTTTATCCCCTGCTTTGACCACAAGACGCGCATGTGGCGCGGCCTCACCCGCAAGCCCCTTGAGGACGCGTGTGTGGCCCAGATCGAGTCCCTCAGCATTCGCCTGCTCCCCCGCCACGAGCTTATAGACCTTGTTGAGGACACAACCGGGAAGATTACCGGCGCCGTACTCTACGACCGCGCAAGCGAGCATCTCGTGCCTATTGCAGCCAAGGCCATTATCATCGCTGCGGGCGGCACGGGCGGCCTATTCGAGCGCAGCCTCACTTCCGCCGACGTACTCAGCTCATCACAGGGAATCGCGCTGGCGCACGGTGCGTCCCTTACTAATATAGAGTTCATGCAGATGATGCCCGGCTTCATCGAGCCTAAGCGAAACCTTGTCTTTAACGAAAAGACCTGGCGTTACGCACATGTAGACCAGCCGGTCGATATCGCCGACGACATGCTGGACGATCTGCTTGAGCAACGCTCCGGATATGGTCCCTTCACTTCGCGCCTAGCTTCCCGCGCCATCGATCTTGCCATCGATCAAGCAGGCGCCGAAGGCCTGGCGCTCCACTACGACTTCCCCCGCGAGGACGTCCCCGAGTTTGTGCAGACCTTTGCCACCTGGCTGCAAGACGAGCACGACATCGCACCGAGCGACGAGATGCGTGTGGCGATGTATGCCCATGCTGCCAATGGCGGCATCAAAATCGACAAGACTGCGTACACGGGCGTTGAAGGCCTCTATGCCTGCGGCGAGGCGACAGGCGGCATGCACGGCGCCGATCGCATCGGAGGCCTGTCGAGCGCCAACGGCATCGTATTTGGGCGCATCGCGGGCGCATCGGCAGCTCGGAAGGCATTGAATACTCTCAAAGTGGCTGCCCCAAGGGATGCTGCGCTCCCCCAGCGCGGCCTTGTCAGGACAGACGCAGAACGCCTGACTTGCAGCCTCAAGCACACGATGAGCACATATTGCATGATCAACCGCACCGAGACGGGCCTCTACACAGCGCTGCAGGAGATTGAGAGCCTGAAGGCGGAAGCAACGACTCTGAGCATGCGAAACGCTCATGACAGCCAAGTCGCAGCCCTTGCCCGCTTGGAATCGCAGATTCAGCTAGCACAGGAAATGGTCAAAGCCATGCGCAACCGAACCGAAAGTCTCGGTTCCCATTATCGAGCAGACTAAACTGGACACCTATCTAAAGCAGAACACAACTAATCGATATCTATGGGCCCCGTGAACTCGAAGTGGCACGGGGCCCATACGTGTCCGCACGGCAGCGTATCCTTATTCCGAATACAGAGCGGGCAAAGCCCGCATAGACAATAGATCAGCGAGGGGGAGATATGGACAGTAGAGATATCGAGAAGTGGCGTGTCAAACTTGACAGCTACGCCCATGTAGAAGACGGCGTTGAGTATTGGCTCGCACGCGATTTAATGGAACCCATGGGGTACACTCGATGGGAGAACTTTGCCGAAGTTGTTAAGAGGGCAAAAGTCTCGTGCGAAACAAACAAAACTCCAGTTGATTCCCATTTTCGTGACACCACGAAAATGGTAACTGCCGGTGTCGCCGCTCGCGCGGTTAAAGACTACAAACTTACGCGCTATGCATGCTATTTAATCGCCCAGAACGGAGATTCAAACAAGCAAGAAATCGCGCTCGCACAGGCATACTTCGCCGTGCAGACGCGCCGGTTTTACCGATCCCCAGGGTAGACTCGATCTGTGAAAG
>CAUBMI010000106.1 GCA_958436995.1 uncultured Collinsella sp. | reverse complement strand
CAAGCCCGGCCCCCGCCTGCGGTGACTCGGCTGCGAGCGGCCTGCGATGGGGCCGCTGCTGGTTGGGGCCGCTGGGCTGATGTGGGGGCACGTGGCCGTTGCAGGCCCTGGTCCCGGCGGCGGCCCCGGCGCTTCGCGCCTGCCGTCTTGGGGGACTGCGGAGCGCGGCCGGCAGCTGCGGCGCGTTGCGCCTGCTACCTGCGGGGACTTTGGGGTCGTGCGGCAGCTGCGGCGCTGTCGCGCCTGCTGCCTTGGGTGACTTTGGGGTCGATTGGGGTTGTCTGCACAATTCGCGGTATTATGTTGCGGAGTTTTGAAAGGAGCCGCTGGTGGTCACGACGACATTTGCCTCGCCTTTGGGCGAAATCTTGCTTGCCGCTGATGGCCGCGGTCTGACGGGGCTTTGGTTTGAGGGGCAGGAGCACTTTGGTTCCACGCTTCTCCGGGAAGACTCCGAACATGTTGAAGGCGCCGACGCGGTTTCCGGTACCGGTGGCATGTCGTCGGTGAGTCCGGCAAATGGTGTGGCCTCTTCGGTGCTTGAGCGTTCATGGGCTTGGCTGAATGCTTATTTTGCGGGGCAGGAGCCTCGGTTTACGCCGCCGTTGCATTTGATTGGTACGGCGTTTCAGCGCGAGGTTTGGTTTGAGCTGCTTTCTATTCCGCGTGGCGAGGTCGCTACGTATGGCGAGATCGCCCAGCGTGTAGCGGCTCGACATCGTGTGCCGGGAAATGAAGCGCCCGCTGTGTCTCCTCGTGCGGTGGGGGCTGCGGTTGCGCGTAATCCCATTTCGATAATCGTGCCGTGCCATCGCGTGGTCGCGGCCGACGGATCGCTCAACGGATATGCCGGCGGGCTTGATCGCAAGGAGTGGCTGCTTCGGCTTGAGGGCGCGTACGAGGAATAACGCTCGAACGCTTTGCATAACTAGGACGCCGCAAAAGGACGAGCCTCCGTCCTTCCGCGGCCGGTATGCGTCCGGGCGCTCGGCATCGGCGGCTTAAGTTTGGCTAAGTCACATCCTGCGTATTTGAAAACGCGCAGGTTGAGCCGCTAAGGCTGCGCTAAGGCGGTTGACGGTACGCTATCATCGGCAGTATCGAAACCTGTAGAGCCATGCGCCAAAGGAGCAACTATGAAGCTGATGCTTGCCGAGGACGAACCTGGTCTCTCCCGCGCCCTCACCGCGATTCTTCAACATAGCGACTACGAGGTCGACACCGCCCTCGACGGCTTGACGGCGCTCGAGAATCTACTCACCAACGATTACGACGCCGCAATCCTGGACATCATGATGCCCGGCATGGACGGCATCGAGGTGCTCAAGCGTACACGCGCCGCCGGAAAGCGACTGCCCATCATCATGCTCACGGCAAAAAGCGAGGTGTCCGATAAGGTCGAGGGCCTGGATGCCGGTGCCAACGATTACCTGACCAAGCCGTTTGCCGCCAAGGAACTGCTTGCGCGTATTCGTGCCATGACGCGTGCCGCGACGGCAATTGACGCCACGACGCTCAGCGTGGGTAACGTGCGCCTCGACACGGCGGCTTGCACGCTTGTGGGACCTTTGGGCGAGGAGCACCTGGCCAATCGCGAGTTTCAGCTTATGGAACTCTTTATGCGCAACGCCGGCACGCGCATGCCCACCGAGCGCCTAATGCTTGAGGTTTGGGGCGAGGACGCGCCCGAAGGTGCCAATGTAGTGTGGGTCTATATCTCGTACCTGCGCAAAAAGCTGACGGCGCTGGGTGCCGACGTGGCCATCCGCGCGTCGCGCAACCAGGGATATTCGCTCGAGGTTGTCGAGGAAGGAGAACGGGCGTGAGCGTGCGCACGTGGTGCAAGCGCATGGCGGCGAAGCTCGGCATGGGTGTGGGCTCGGGTAATCCGGAGCGCGCCGATGCTGCCAGTGCAATGGGCCGTCGCCTGCGTCGTAAGTTCATCCTCGTTGCCATGGGCGCTGTGACCGTGGTGCTCACGCTCATCATCGCTGGCATCAACATTGTCAATTATTCGCATGTTTGCAAGATGGCCGATGCACGACTGGACTATATCCTGGCAGGCAAGGATGGCATTGATGGGGAGGACGAGCCTAAGACCGGTCCCGGTCAGGATGCGGTTGCCGGCAAGGTTGCTACCGGTAACCGGGCGGCCGTTCGCGATGTGCATTTTGAAGGCATGACGGCGGAGTCTCCCTTCGACACGCGCTACTTTACGGTGTCGATTGCCGGCGGGCAGGTGACCGATGTCAACACGGCCCGCATTGCCGCGGTAGGTGCCAAGCGTGCCGCCCGCATCGCTGCAGGACTATATTCCAAGGGTTGGACTTCGGGCTTTTCTGGCAACTACCGTTATACGGCTACGGTTCAGGGCGACAAGACAACCTATGTGTTCGTGGACTGTTCGCGCGAGCTTGCAAGTTTCCATTCGTTTTTGAGCGCGAGTGTGGCAATCAGCTGCATTGGCTGGCTGGCGGTGCTGGCAATTGTAACGGTCGCCTCGGGTGCGGTGATTCGGCCGATGGTCGAGAGTTATAGCAAACAGAAGCGCTTCATTACCGATGCAAGCCACGAGATCAAAACGCCGCTGGCCGTGATTGACGCCGCCAACGAGGTCCAAGAGATCGAGAGCGGCGAGAGCGAGTGGACGCAGAGCATTCACGAGCAGGTCGCGCGGCTGACGGCGCTCACGGAGCGTCTGGTGTTCCTGGCGCGTATGGACGAGGGTTCGGCCGGCTTTACTATGGCGACGATTGATCTTTCGGAGGCCGTGGACACGGCTGCGACGCCATTTGAATCGGTGGCGGTTTCGCGCGGAAAGCGGCTGTCGACGTCGATCGCGAGCGGTGTGCGGGCCCATGCCGATGCCGCGGCAGTGGCGCAGGTTGTTGAGCTGCTGCTGGACAACGCCACACGCTACGCAAGCGAGGACAGCGTGATCGAGCTGAGCCTGCGTGCCGTTTCGCGCGGTGCGGGCAAAGGCTCGGCCGAGCTTGTCGTATCGAATGCTGTTGATGAGCTGCCCGAGGGCGACCTGGACCGGCTGTTCGACCGCTTCTATCGTGCGGACGTGTCGCGCAGCTCCAAGACAGGTGGCTCGGGCGTGGGGCTGTCCGTCGTGCGCGCCATCGCCGAAGCCCATGGCGGATCCGCCACCGTATCCGGCCACGATCATCAGATCACCTTCACCGTCCGCCTCTAAAACCTGCAAAAAGGGACAGGTTTGTTTTGGCAGGTTTTATCTGGAGAAACGTCGACGGAGGAGGCTGTGGGCGGAAACTGTGTCCCGGTTTGACGCCTCGGAATGGGATGAGCTTTCCCCTTGGAGGGCCTAGCGGAAACTGCGCCCCGGTGTATCTGCCGGGCGGCTTCCTACGCCCGCTCCTGCAGGGCGTAGATCGATTTGTCCATGTTGAACAGATAAGCCACAACGCAGACGATGAAGAACATCGGCAGATTACCGAAACCGAAGACCTCGCAGCCAATGAGGATCGGCGCGAGCAGCGTATTGGTGGCGCTGCCAAAAACGGCGGCGTAGCCCAGCGCGGCGCAGAGCTCGACGGGCATGCCGAGAATCCCGGCGAGTACGACACCCAGGCTGGCTCCGATGGAGAACAGCGGCGTCACCTCGCCACCCTGATATCCTGCGGCAAGCGTGGCGATGGTGAGTACGAATTTGAGCGCCCAGTCCCAAGGCATGATCGACGCCTCGCCGTTGTCACCCAGTGCCGCGGATATCAGGTTGGTGCCAAGGCCGCAGTATCGCCCCTGCCACAGTGCGAACAGGATCGCCGACAGCGCAAGGCCCATAACGGCAACGCGCATGTAAGGGTTGGGGAGCAGCCGCGCTGCAAGGGTCTTGGCATGGGCAAGGCACCAGGCAAAAGCTCCACCTACCATACCAAACGCGATACCCAACAGCGCCAGCCGCTCAAGACCGGGGAGGTCAAGCGCATATGAGGCGACAACGGCGACCTCAAACTTCTCGAGTCCCAAGGCGCCGGAAGTCATGCTTGCGGCGAGCGAGGCTGCGAGTGCGGGAAGCAACGCACGGTATTCCAAGTGTCCTGCGACCAGTACTTCGATGGCAAAGACCGTGGCGGCGAGAGGCGTTCGAAAGAGTCCGGCAAAGCCGGCGGCCATGCCAATAAGCAAAAACGTGTTGCCGGGGTCTCGGAAAGGCAGGCGTCGGCCGATCCAATGTGAGACGGTTGCGCCGATCTGCACGGCCACGCCCTCGCGTCCCGCACTGCCGCCAAAGAGGTGCGTCCCCCACGTGCTCAGCATAATGAGCGGCACCAAACGCGGGGAGATGGCTTTCTCGCGTCCGTGGCCCACGTCGAAGACCAGACTCATGCCGCGGTCGGTGCCCTTGCCCCAAGTGCGGTAGGCAAACACGATGGCAAGGCCCATAAGAGCGAGGAAGGGAAGGAGCAGCGTGATGTGCTCGTCGCGGAAGGCGCCGATTGCCAGGAGCACACGACCAAAAAAGGCACAGATGGCGCCAACGATAACGCCGATAGGGATTCCGACGGCGCCCATGAGCACGAGACCGCTATAGGTGTTGACCAGGCGTTTGATTCTGCTCGAAGCGCTGCTTTCTGACATTTTGCTTTCCGACACTTGCTCTCTTGATAGAAAAAGAGCTGGAGTTGCGCATCGTTGAGAGGCTTTCCAGCTTTAGCAAAACAAACTTATAAGATGCGACGGGCCGCGTCAAGATAATTACCGGACGGCCTAGGAGGCGGCTGGTTGGCTGGCTTAAAACCTAGCGCGTGAAATGACGCCCCACGCTATTCAGCGCGCTTGATAGGATGACGAACCACAGTCTTAAGTTTCTCCGGTGCACATTTGCGTGGATCGGAGAGATAGATTTCGTGATGTAAACGGGTGTCTGAGA
>CAUBMI010000105.1 GCA_958436995.1 uncultured Collinsella sp. | reverse complement strand
GCGCAGCAGCCGCTGGTGGCGCTGGTGCTGGAGCCGCCGCTTCGCTGGTCGGTGTTGTAGAAGCCGCTGCCCTCAAACTTGATGCCGCTGGCCGAGAACGTCTTGGCGGCCGGAGCGCCGCAGTTGGGGCACACGACCTCGGGGGTCTCGGACATGGGATGCTCAACCTCAAACACGTTGCCGCAGCTCGAGCACTTGTAATCGTAGCGCGCCATAATACTTCCTTTTCAGCACAAAGCGGGCAGATTACTCTGCCCGCAAAAATTCAAACGTCTGTAACTGTACCCTATATCGGGCGTTTTATCACGCTTCGCCCCAGAATCTATGCGTGTTGCGCAGGAGCTGTGCGGTTTTGCTCTCGGCGGCCGCAACGTCGGCCTCGTCAGCCTGCCAGGTCCAGTTGCCCGTGGCCACGCCCGGTACGTTCATGCGCGTGTCGTCGCCAAGCCCCAGCACGTCCTGCAGCGGCATCATCACCAGGGGAGCGTCGCTTGTCAGCGCGTCGCTCATCAGCTTGGCTGCCACCTCAACACCGCTCGGCTCGTCGCCGCCCGCAAAGGAGCGCGTGCACCAACCCGCGAGCGTCGACGTGTCATGCGTCGATGTGTACAGGATCTTGCCGGGCGTAGGGTGCACGCCGCAACGAACGTCGTAATCGCTAAACTCCAGTACGTCCATACCGGGGAAGCCGCAAGTCGAAGCCATGGCGCGAACGCCGGGCGTCAGGTAACCCAGATCCTCGGCGATAAAGTTGAGCGGACCCAGCTCGTCATAGGCGGTCTGGAACAGGTCCTTGCCCGGGCCTGACAGCCAACGCCCGTCGGCGCAGGCCTTACCCGCGGGAATGCTAAAGTAGCTGTGGAAGCCCAGGAAGTGATCCAGGCGCACGCGGTCGTAGAGCGAAAACGCACGACGCAGGCGATCCATCCACCAGCGGTAGCCGTTTTGCTTCATGTGGTCCCAGCGGAACGTCGGGTTGCCCCACACCTGACCCTCGGGCGCAAAGTTGTCGGGCGGCGCGCCCGAAATCTCAATTGCCTTGCCGGTATCGGACAGCCAGAAGTTCTCGGGCTCGCTCCACGCGTCGGCCGAATCGTCCGAGACATACATAGGGATATCGCCGATGACCTCGATGCCCTTCTTGTGCGCATAGTTCATGAGCTCGCACCAGGCAAGGTCAAAGCGGTACTGCATGTACGCCTGCAACTCTGCCTCGTCGTGGAAACGCTTGTCGTCAATCAGATGCTCGTTGTAGCGCGCGACATCGGCCGGCCAATCGTGGCGCGACTCGCCCTCAAAGTACTTCTTAACGGCCATGTAGACGCAGTACTTCTCGAGCCAATCGGCATTGCGATGTTTAAACGCGGTGTACAGCGGATCGGCATCCTCGCCGCCGCGGGCCTTCCAGGTCTCAAAGTCGGCGGCCAGCTCCTCGTGGCTCTCGGGCAGCAGGTCGATATTGCCTGCAAAGGCCGAAGGACCGGCGTAAGGGGAGCGGAAGAAGTCCGTCGGGTTGACAGGCAGAACCTGCCAGTAATGCATGCCCATAGCGGCCAGATGGTCGATAAAGCGACGCGTGGGTGCGCCGATTGTGCCGGGCTTGCCGTCATCGGTCGGTACCGAGGTGATGTGGCACACGACGCCCGCGCCGTGATCAAGCGGCTCTTGCAGGCGCTGCTCGGCATGGTGATAGATGATCGAAGAGCCCAACGGGTACAGGTCGAGCGTAACCGTGCCGTTGTGGATCTCGCACTCGTGACCGCTGATCACGTCACTCGCACATTCGCCGAGCGTCGGAATCGTCACGCGGTGCGAATTGCGCAGACTGCGGTTGATGATAACCGTCGCAGACTCGCCATTCTTGCCCGTGCGGTTGTAGGCCAGCACCTCGTCGTTGAGCGCGAAGGCCTTGATCTCGCCGTCGATCATAAACGGTAGTGCGCGGCGTACGGCGGAGGCGTTTTTGACAATAGCCAGCGTGTCGAAGTCGTGCAGTTGGTCCTTGGTCGGCAGGGTGCGGCGGTTGCCCGGATCGGTTAGACCCTCCAGGCCGTACTCATCGCCATAGTAAATCGAAGGCACGCCCGGGAACGTCATCTGCATGAGCGTTGCGAGCCAAAAACGGCTCTTGGCCAGGCCCATCGAGTTCTCGTCCAGACGCCATTTGCTGCGCTCGCACTCGGGCAGCTGCGACTCATCGGGGCCGCCGCCGAGCACCGAGATAATGCGCGGACGGTCGTGGCTCGAAAGCAGATTAAGTGCGCAGGACAGGGCCTCACGGGGATAGTTCTCGCGCAGGGTTTCGATTCCCTCGGCTGCCTGGTAGGCGTTCTTGTAGCCCATCAAAAAGCCGATGACCATGTCGCGGAAGGGGTAATCCATAGCAGAGTCCAGCTCGGAGCCTTGCAGATAGCGGCGCAGATGGCCGTAGCTGATCTTGTTGGAGGCGTCTTCCCAGACTTCGCCGAGCAACAGTGCATCAGGCTTCTCGGCGAGCACGGCCTTTTTGATCTCGGCCAGGAAGTCATCGGAAAGCTCGTCGGCCACGTCTAGGCGCCAGCCATGAGCGCCGGCACGTAGCCATTTACGGATCACGCCGTCCTTGCCCAGGAGCCGCTCGCGTACCAGCTCAGAGCTCTCATTGATGGCGGGCATATTGCCCACGCCCCACCAGCAGTCGTATGAGCCGTCCTCGTGGAAATAAAACGCATCGCGCCATGGCGAATCCTCGCTCTGCCACGCGCCCACGCCGGGGTAGTTGCCGTAGCGGTTGAAATAGATCGAGTCGTCACCCGTATGGTTAAAGACGCCGTCCAGGATGATGGAGATGCCCAGCTTCTCGGCTGCCTGGCACAGCTCGGTAAAATCCTGCTCGGTGCCCAGGATTGGGTCGATCTTGGTGTAGTCGGCCGTGTCGTAGCGGTGGTTGCTCGCGGCCTCAAAGATGGGGTTGAGGTAGATGGCCGTAAAGCCCAGCTCGGCGATGCGGGGCAGGTCATTTTGGATACCCTTGAGCGAGCCGCCGTAAAAGTCCCAGGTCTTGATGGATCCGTCCTCGGCACGCTCGTACACGGGCGGCTCGTTCCAGTCCTCGACCATGCGGCGCTGGATTCCGTTGCGTGGCTTTTCGACTTCGGCCAGCGTGCGCTCGCGCCAGTTTTCGTCGCGAGCATAGCGATCGGGGAAGATCTGGTAGACCATACCGCGCTCGTACCAGGTGGGACGGTTCTCGCGGTGCTTGTAGACGGTGACCTGGAACGACGGCACTTCGGCGTAGTCGTAGGTTACGCCCTCGCCGCCGGTGCGACCTTGCGGCGCGCCTAGGCGAACCTCGGGCTGGCCCTCGATATTGCAGATAAAGCTGTACCAGATAAGACAGGGCTCGGTGCACTCAAGCTCTGCAGTAAATATGCCGTCGCCCTCGTGCGTCATGGGATACAGAGACTCACCGATTTCATCGACCCAGGTGCGCAGCGTAAGCGTTGCCTGGTTGGGGTCGGCATCCTCCAAAATCACCGAGAGTGCAACGGAAGTTCCAGTGGTCACAGCGCCAAACGGAGTGCGAAACTGCGGCAGGCGGCTGTTGTGAATCAATCTCATAGTACGGTCCAGTTCTATACAGTCATGGCCAACGGGCCATGGGCTAAACGCACAGTACTTAAGTATATCGTTGCGCTTTAGTTGTATAAACTACAGCCGCTCATTATCGGCGAACGGTTGTCCTAGAAAATCGTTTTACCATCCACATTATCGCGATACTCGAAAACGCCTATGTAGATAGTATTTGTAGCCAAACAAAACAGCTCCGGTTTACTACGACGAATTGAATGATCTCAACCACAGTCATTTTAGTGATATTAAAACTGCAGGTAGAAGCGTTGCCAATTTCGATGATTACTCGCCGTGGTCGGCCGGAGCCATTTTGTCGTAGTAAACCGGCCCTCTTTTTAATGCGGGGTTCAACCAAGAAGAGGGCGCCTGCTTGGGGCGCCCTCTTTTGCGTTGAGGATTAAGTTTTAATCGTCAGGATTAGCGGCGCTTGCGGGTGGCAGTTGCCTTGCGGACGGAGGTCTTCTTGGTCGGAGCCTTTTCCTCGGCCGGAGTGGCGGGGGAGACCGGAGTCTCCTTGGCAGGCTCGGGCTTAGCCTCTGCCTTCGGTGCGGCCTTGACCTCAGCGGCCTTCGGCGTCAGCTTGGCCTTTACCTCGGCCTTGGGCTCCTCTTTGGCAGCAGCGGGCTTAGTCTCTGCTTTGGGAGTTGCGGTCTTTGCCATGGTCTTCTTGGCTGTCGTCGTGCGCTTGCGCGAGGTGGTCTTGGCGGCAGGCTTGGCCTCGACGGTTGCCTCCGCCTTGGACTCGGCAGGCGTCTCCTCGACCTTGGCGGCCGGCTTTGCGGCAGCCTTCGTTGCAGTGGCCTTGGTAGCTGTAGCTTTCTTGGTGGCAGGGGTCTTGGTTGTGCTCTTGGACGCGGTCGTCTTCTTGGCGGCGGTCTTGGCCGGAGCCTTTGCCGCGGGCTTAACCTCGGCTGCAGCGGTCTCGGCCTTTACCTCGGGAACGACCTCGGCCTCGGCGGCCTTCTTGACAGCTGCGGTGGTGCGCTTGCGCGTGGTCGCTGCCTTGGCGGTAGTTGCCTTGGCAGTGGTGGTCTTGCTCGCAGCGGCCTTTGTTGTCGTGGCCTTTTTAGTCGTCGTCTTACGAGTCGTGGTCTTCTTTGCCGCAGGCTTCGCAGCCGGCTTCTCCTCAGCCTTGGGCTCCTCAGCAGCAGCGGGCGCCTCAACAACCGACTCGGCCTTGGGCTCGGGCTCGGCCTCAACTTTCTCAGCCACAACCACAGGCTCGTCGACAACAGCCGCCGGCCGCTCAATCTCCGGATGCATAAAGAAGTACAGGTCCAGATACTTGTCGGCCGAGCGCGTCCAGCTAAAGT
>CAUBMI010000104.1 GCA_958436995.1 uncultured Collinsella sp. | reverse complement strand
GCTGGGCCATCTCGGCCCACCCCAACGGCGACTGCCAGATTGCGGAGGGCCCGTATGCCGGCCACACGCTGTCGTGGCTGTGGTCCGAGCACCGTGAGCTCTTTGGCAACTGCGAGAGCAAGGAGTTCCCGCTGCTCATTAAGATTCTGGACGCCAAGGACGACCTTTCGATCCAGATTCATCCCAACGACGAGTACGCCGCCGAGCACGAAAACGGCAGCCTGGGCAAAACCGAGTGCTGGTACGTGCTGGATTGCGAGCCCGGCGCCACAATCATCGTCGGACAGCGCGCGCATGACCGCGCCGAGGCCGCACAGATGATCGAGGACGGCCGCTGGGATGACATGCTCAACGTGCTGCCAATCCACAAGGGCGACTTTTTCCAGATTGACTCCGGTACTGTGCACGCCATCAAGACCGGCACGCTCATTTTGGAGACGCAGCAGTCGAGCGATGTGACCTATCGCCTGTACGACTACGACCGCCCCGGCACCGACGGCAAGCTGCGCCCGCTGCACATTGAGCAGAGCCTCGACTGCATCGATTTTAATGTCCAGGCTCCGACCGACGGCACCGTGACCGCGCCCGAGGTCGACGGCGTGACCGAGCTCGAGTCCAACCCCTGCTACACCGTCGATCGCGTGCGCGTCAACGGCAGCAAGACCCTCGACCAGCACTGGCCCTTCATGTGTCTGTCGGTCATCGACGGCGAAGGCACCGTCTGCGGCGAGGCAGTCCACAAGGGAAGCCACCTGCTGGCCCCCAGCACCGTCACCTCCATCGACCTCGAAGGCAAAATGGAACTGATCATCTCGCACCTGTAAGCCACCACAACAACCCAAACGCAACAAGGGGCTCCCCCGTCCACATACGGGAGAGCCCCTTGCCTCATTTCATAAACATTTTAGTAACTAATTGAAATGATGCTGAGCAGCATAAAACGTTCAATCATCAAAGGCCAAAGCACAAGGGGCCCCTCGTTCATGTGCGGGAGAGCCCCTACTCATATCCATATATCAGCCCACCCGGCTCTCCAGACCAAAAAGCGACCGAGCAGAGCAACGGTCGTACAGCAACGTTGCCCAAGGACCCGGACAGGCGCCATGGGCAACGTCGATCGCGAGTTCCGCACGAGCCGGAGAGCACTTAATGTGCTCTCCGTGCGAGTCAGGACTGTCCGAGCAGGCGATGTTGTCCATGGCGCCTGTCCGGGGCCGCCGGAATCACGACAGCTTGACGATCGGTGCAAAACCTTTCATCAGCTTTTTGGTCTGGCCGGTTTTTTCGAACTGAACCTCGATCATGTCTCCGGCGACCGAGATCACGGTACCCGTGCCAAAGGTCTTGTGGCTCACGGTATCGCCCGCGGCAAAGTCCTGCGACGCGCTGGCGCGGTCGACCTTGCGCTCCACCGTCGGCGACACCTTGGACGACGGCTTTTTAGCTCGCGGCGCGCCCGACCCAAAGGTCGAGGCAACACGGCCGGCGTCGGGCGAAACCCCGCGATGGCGCTCGGTGCCATAGGTGCTGCCACCAAAGAAATCGTCGAAGCTCGATCCGCTGCGCGAACCGGACCCGCCGGTTGAGCGCGTATGCGAGCCAAACACCTTGCCGCCGTACATATCCGAGCCCATGCCCGAGCCAAAGGTGCCGCGACGGTCGCCACGCTTCTCCCATCCCGTGCCCTCAAAACCGGCAGAACCGATGCCACTAAACTCGATATCCTCAAACGGAATCTCGTTGAGGAAGCGCGAGCGCGGGTTGGCAGAAGTTGAGCCGTACGTGCGACGCGTGGCCGCATAGGTCAAGAACAGGCGCTTGCGGGCGCGCGTGATGGCGACGTAGGCCAGGCGACGCTCTTCCTCGAGCTTGCCCGGATCGTCGCTGCCGCCAAAGTCGTGCACGTGCGGGAAGATGCCCTCCTCCATGCCGGCCACGAACACCGCCGGGAACTCCAGACCCTTGGCGGAATGGATGGTCATCATGGTGATGGCATGCGTCTCGCCGGCCAGGGAATCCAGGTCGGAGCGCAGGGCCAACCATTCCATAAGCGCCGGCAGCGCCTTACAGGTAAGCGGACCGTAGGTGCGCTCGATTTCGTCGGTATGCACGGCACCCGCCGGCAGCTCCGTCGGCGTGGCATACGCGTTGCCCGCGATGGCGGCGGCCAGGGCGTCCTGCGGCGAGAGCGCCGGAGCGGCCAGGCTATCGAGCGGATTGGTACCCGCGGCGTCACGCGCGCCAACGAGTGCTTCAAACGAGGACGCCGGCGCGGACGGTCCCGGCTCGGGCGCGGGCGCGCTCACCACGACGGGCTCGGGCTCGGCGCCGGCAGGCACGTCGGCAACACCGGCTGCGCGCAGCTCTTCTAAGCTCTCGAGCGTACCCTCGATATCCTCGTGCGTCTCTTCAAATTCGGCGGCAACGCCCAGGAATTCCTGGATGTTCTCGGCGCGGCTCTCGGACTCCATGGTGCCCTCGGCGCGAAACGCCTGCAGCAGGCCCGTCTTATCGACAATCATCTCGACGACGTCCTTGAGCTCGCCGTCCATGCGGCGGCCCTCGCGCACCAGCGCCACAAAACTCGACAGGCCGTTGCGCACCTTGGCACTAAACTTGCCCGTCTCGGCTGTTGCGATCTCGCAGGCCTGGAAGAACGAGCAGCGGTTGCCGCGCGCCAGCTGCTCGATCTTTTGGATCGAGGTGGAGCCGATGCCGCGGCGCGGCGTGTTGATGACGCGCTTGACGCTCATCTCGTCGGCCGGGTTCACGATCATCTTGAGGTAGGCCATGACATCGCGGATCTCGGCGCGGCCGAAGAATCGCGTGCCGCCGACGATCTTGTAGGGCACGCCCGCGCGCAGGAACATATCTTCGAGGATACGCGACTGGGCGTTGGTGCGGTAGAACACGGCGATATCGTCGTAGCTCGTACCCTTGGCATGCAGCTTCTCGATCTCGCCGGCAATCCAGCGACCCTCGTCGCGCTCGTCGCTTGCCTGGAAAGCCTGAATCTTCTCGCCATCGCCCTCGGCCGTAAACAGGCGCTTGTCCTTGCGCTGCGAGTTGTGACGCACCACGGCATTGGCGGCGCTCAGGATGTGACCCGTGGAGCGATAGTTCTGCTCCAACTTGACGGTCTTGCAGTTTTTAAAGTCCTGCTCAAAGTCCAGGATATTGGTGATGTCGGCGCCACGCCAGCTATAAATGGACTGGTCGTCGTCGCCCACGACCATAAGGTTTTGGTACTTGGCGGCCAGCAGGTTGGCGATCTCGTACTGGACGTGGTTGGTGTCCTGATACTCGTCGACGCTAATGTAGCGGAAGCGCTCCTGGTACTTATCGAGCACCTCGGGGCGGGTGCGCAGCAGCTCGAGCGTGCGCACGAGCAGGTCGTCGAAGTCCATCGCGTTGGCGGCGCGCAGGCGGCGCTCCAGCTCCAAGTAGACCTGCGCGGCCTTTTTGTCATTGGGGCTGTCAGCGGATTTGAGCATGTCCTCGGGCCCGATCATGGCGTTTTTGGCCGAGCTGATCTTGCTGCGGATCATGTTGATGGGGAACTGCTTTTGCTCAATGCCGAGCGCCTGCATAATGTCACGCACCATGCGCTTTGAGTCATCGTCGTCATAGATGGTGAACTGACCGGTGTAGCCCAGCAGGTCGGCGTCCTCGCGCAGCATGCGCACGCACATGGCGTGGAAGGTGCACACCCACATGCCACGAGTGCCGCTTGGGATGAGCGCCGCCAGACGCTCGCGCATCTCGGCAGCGGCCTTGTTGGTAAACGTGATGGCAAGAACCTGCCAAGGCTTAACGCCCAGGTCGCCGAGCATATGAGCGATGCGGAAGGTCAGGACGCGGGTCTTGCCCGAGCCAGCACCGGCAAGGACCAGCAGCGGGCCCTCGGTGGTCAGGACCGCCTCGCGCTGGGCGGGGTTAAGGCTATCGATATCGACGAGCGGCTTGGCGGGCTTGGGCGCCGGCGCGGGAGCGTCGTAGATGTCGAGCGGAACGAGCTCGGGCTCCGGCGCAGCGGGGGCGGTGTATGCATCGAGCGGCACGGGTTCCGGCGCGGGCGGCACGGGCGCGGCAGTGTTCTTTTCCCAGGGCAGGGGCTGGGTCATGGGCGACTCCTCATCTGACGGACGGCGCGCCTGCGGGCAGCGCCATAGTTTGAGCCGTACCAGTATACCGAGCCGCGCGGACACCGACGCAAATCACACCACGACTCCGTGCGCCACCATCGGACCCACCCCATCGCCCAAAAAAGAGGGCAGCATAGACCTTTTGGTCATGCCACCCTCTTTGAATGACAAGCTGTCGCTCTGGCCGCCGCGCAGCGTCGACTAAGTTAGAGGCCGAGCATGGGCTCCAGAACGAAGAAGTATGCGAGCACTACGATGCCCAGGATGATGCGGTAAACACCGAAGCACTTAAAGTCGTGACGGCGGACGAAGCCCATGAGCCACTTGATGGCGATGAGCGAAACCACAAAGGCAACAACGCAGCCCACGCCCAAGATGGCGATCTCGTTGGTGCCGAACGTGCCGCCCTTGATGAAGTACTTGACCAGCTTGAGCGCACTCGCGCCAAACATGACAGGAATGGCCAGGAAGAACGTGAACTTAGACGCCACCGAGCGCGTGCAGCCCAAAAGCAGGCCGCCGATGATGGTAGAACCGGAGCGAGACGTACCAGGCACCAGCGAAAGCACCTGGAAGCAGCCGATACCCAGCGCAGTCTTCCAGCTGAGGTCCTCGAGCGTGGCGATGGAACCAAAGTCCAGGTTCTCGTCATCGTCCTCATCCTCAGCGGTAGCCGTGGCGGGCGCCGCAAAGTGCGCACCGGCGGGACGTCCACCCGACACCACAGCACGCGAACCAAACGAACCGGCAACGGCCATTTCCTCGCGCTTGCTCGCGCGCCAGTTCTCGATCACGATAAACAGCACGCCGTACACGATGAGCGCCAGCGCCACGACGGGAGCATTGTAGAAATGCTCCTCCATCCAGTCGT
>CAUBMI010000103.1 GCA_958436995.1 uncultured Collinsella sp. | reverse complement strand
GCGCCCGGCGCGGGCAAGCTCGACGCCGCGTGGGCGCTCGCCCAAGCCTTCCTGTGCGAGCAGGATGGCTGCGGCTCATGCGATAGCTGCGTGCGCGTCGCCCGCCATACGCACCCCGACGTGCACTATTACACGCCCGAGAGCGCCACGGGTTACCTCATTGCCCAGACCCGCGAGCTGCTCGATGACGTGCCTCTGGCGCCCATTCGCGCCAAGGCCAAGGTCTACATCATCGACCGTGCCGAGCAACTGCGTGCCAACACCGCCAACGCACTGCTCAAAACACTCGAGGAGCCGCCCGAGGGCGTTATGTTTATCTTGCTGGGCACCTCGGCAGACGTGATGTTGCCCACCATCGTGAGCCGCTGCCAGTGCGTGCCGTTTCGGCTGGTGTCGCCCGCCGTCGCCGCGCAGGCCGTGAGCCGCGCCACCGGTCAGGATATCGCGCGTTGTCGCATGGCCGTCGCCGTGGCGGGAAGCCCCACGCGTGGCATCGAGTTCCTCAAGAGCGCCGAGCGTCAGGACGCCCGCCGTCAGATGGTTCGTGCCATCGACTCACTCATTGCCGCCGACGAGGCCGACGTGCTCAGCCGCGCCAAGTCGCTCATCGTCGCCGTTAAGGCGCCGCTCGCCGAGGTCAAGTCCACGCAGGAAAAGGTACTCGAGCAAAACGCCGACTACCTGTCGCGTGGAGCATTGAAGCAGCTTGAGGACCGCAACAAGCGCGAACTCAACGCGCGCGAGCGTTCGGGTATCATGGAAGCGCTGGCGAGCGCGCGGACGCTCATGCGCGACGTGCTGCTGACACTTCAGGACGAGGCGGCAGACGTTGTGAACGAGGACATGCGCGACACGATCGGTCGGCTTGCCGCCGCGACCAATGTTGCGGGTGCCACCCAGGCGCTCGAGGCGGTCGCGACCGCCGAGCGCAACATCGCCAGAAACGTTACTCCCCAGCTGGCCATCGAGGTCATGCTGTTCGATATCAGGAAGGCACTGAAATGCCGTTAGTCGTACCCGTTAAGTTTACCTACGCCTCGCGCGACCTGTGGTTTGACCCGCAGGACCTGGATATCCTCGAGGCCGATTATGCCATTTGCTCCACCGAGCGCGGAACCGAGATCGGCTTGGTTACGGCCGATCCCTTCGAGGTGCCGCAAGACGAGATCGGTCAGCCGCTCAAGCCCGTGCTGCGCGTGGCGAGCGACATTGACCTGCAGCTTGCCGACGATCTTGCCATCCAGGGCGACGAGGCCATGGTCGATTTCCGCCGTCTGGTCAAAGAACTCGACCTCGAGATGAAGCCGGTCGGCGTCGAGTACCTGTTTGGCGGCGAGAAGGCCGTGTTCTACTTTGCTGCCGAGGAACGCGTCGATTTCCGTCAGCTCGTCAAGGACCTGTCCTCGACGCTGCACATTCGCGTCGACATGCGCCAGATCGGCGTGCGTGACGAGACCCGTCTGGTGGGCGGCTATGCCCAATGCGGACAGGAGCTCTGCTGCACGCGCTTTGGCGGACAGTTTGAGCCCGTCTCGATTCGCATGGCAAAAGAGCAGGACCTGCCGCTCAACTCGTCCAAGATCAGCGGCGTGTGCGGTCGCCTGATGTGCTGCCTGCGCTATGAGTTCGAGGCGTACAAGGACTTTAAGAGCCGTGCGCCCAAAAAGAAGACGCTTATCGATACGCCGCTCGGCAAGGCGCGTATTCAGGAATATGACACGCCGCGCGAGCAGCTGGTGCTGCGCCTGGAGAACGGCAAGGTCTTTAAGGTCAACCTGGCCGATATGACGTGCTCGGAGGGCTGCAAAAAGAAGGCTGCCGAGCAGGGCTGCAATTGCCGCCCCGACTGCGTGACGCGCGATGTGCTCGAGCACATCGAGTCGCCCGAGATGCGCCTGGCGCTCATGGAACTCGATCGCGAGAACGGCGTCGACGTGGGCGATGGCCTGTCGAGTGCCGACCGTCTGGCCGGCACTTCGATGCCCAAGCGCCGTCGTCGCGATGCTGAATCCGATGCTCGCGCCGGTCAGGGGCAGGGCGAGGGTCGTGGCCGCGGAAAGGGCCGTGGCAATGCCGCAACGCCTGAGGCCGAGGAGGCCGCCGGTGGCCGTCGTCGTCGCAAGCGCGCAGGCTCGGGCGATGCTGCCGAGGCTGCAGCCGCGGGCAAGAACGCCTCTCGCGAGCGCGAGGTTCAGCAACCCCAGCAGCAGAATCGCGGCGGTGGCATGAACCCCACACGTCGCCGCCGCCGTCATCTGTCGAGCGAGGAGCGCGAGGACGCCTTCCGCGCCGCAGCTGCTCGCGAGGCTGGTGCCGCTTCCAAGGGCGCCTCGGCCTCCGATGCGTCTGCCGACAAGGGCGGCAAGTCACGTGGCGAGGATGAGCGCGCGCCGCGTCCGCGCCGTCGCCATTCCTCGGGCGCGCAGCAGAAGCCTTCAGTGCCCTCCGTGGCCGATCAGGTCTCGGATGGCGAGGTCAAGGTCACGCGCCGTCGTCCCGGAGATGGCGGGGGAGCGGCTGCTAAGGCTTCGCGTGGCGCCGCTCGCGACGAGCGCGAGCCGCGCGAGGATCGCGGTGGCGAGGGCTCGGCCGACCAGGGCCAAAAGCGCCGTCGCCGTCGCCGTTCCCGCAAGCCGCGCCAGGATGGTGGCGAGGGCTCGACCCCGTCTTCGTCTGCACCACAACCGCCCGCCGGCGAATAACGCCCGCGAGCGGATTTTGCTCGCCTTGCCCCGAGCGCATCGGGGTATCATAGCGCTGAATCAACAACCCTCCCTGCGACCGAACGTAGGGAGGGTTGTGTCTTGAAGAGCCATCTGAACATATTGAGCCGTCTGCAAGGTGCCGGCATCCTACCGTTTGCGGACGAATCGCTATCGTTTGCCGAGCAGGCGGCGCACGAGGCGCTTGAGGCGTTGTCGCCAACACGATGTGCCGGCTGCGAGCGCGCCGGTACGCTTATTTGCCAAGACTGCCTGGCTGCGCTCACGCTCATCGACCCACGTCATAGCTGTACCCGATGCGGCGCCCCGTTTGGGGATTTGCTGTGCACTGAGTGTTCGGTCGAGGGCACGTCCTCGGCAATGGCGGAGGCGCTCGACCGCTGCCTGGCGTGCTCCGTCTATGCGCATCCGCTGCCGCGCATCATTAAAGCGTACAAGGACGCGGGCGAGCGACGCCTGGCGCCGTATCTGGCGGAGCTGCTCTACGACACCGCCCTGCATGCCCAGGTCGTAGCGCCCGATCGCTTAGGAGGTGTGCTGTCCGGTGCGGATGCGGTGGTGTTTGTGCCTGCGACGGCGGCAGCGTTTCGGCGGCGCGGTTTTGATCATATGGAGGCCATTGCGCGCCCATTTTGCGAGCTGTCGGGTGTTCCTCTGCTCGATGCCCTCGTCAAGTACGGGCATGGCGACCAGCGCGAACTCGGTCGTGAGGAGCGTCGCGAGCGTGCCCAAGGCATGTACGAGACGGTTGAGGACGTGCACGGCCGCCGCCTACTGCTTATCGATGACGTTATCACCACGGGCGCGACCATGGCAGCAGCCTCGGCGGAGCTCAAGCGTGCCGGCGCTGCGGCAGTCGATGGCCTTGCTATCGCACGTGTTTGGTAGGGGTGGTTTTGTGGCAGTGAAGATTGAGCGGCGCAACGAGCCGACAGGCGAACAGCTAGCGGCTTCCGTAATCCTAACAGGCGCTTCAGCGCTGCGCATGATGCGCGCCGAGCGCCGGCAGATGGGCTACATCGGCTGGAAGGACCTTAATCCCGATGAGGAGCGCCGTGTGCTGCGCACGTCGTCGCCCTCGACCGAGGACATCTATCTTCCCGACTTGGTGCGGATTGGGGCCGCAAGCGGCGAGGTGCAAGAGGATTTGTGTTTGCTGGTAGGGTCTGCAGCGCAGCGCCGCCGCATTCTTGGCGTGAGTTGGTCCGTATGCTCCGAGTTGTCCGACGGCTCGATTCTAGAGGTGGAACCGGGGGTGTACAGCCTATCTCCCGAGGCCCTTTGTGTTGCCGTTGCGCGCGAGGTCGGCTGCATCCAGGCGTTTGCCCTGGCCCAGGAGCTGTGCTCTAAGATTTCACTGAGCGACCGCGGGAAGTATCTGCCTCCCTACACCTCGCCTGTTACGAATAAACTTGCAAAGGACAAGGACCAGCCAGCAGACGTGGGCTACTTTGAAGTCGAGCCGGTGCTGATGCCCGATCGTCTGGCAGATTACCTTGCGGCATGCAAGGGGAATGTGGCCAAACAGCTGCTGCGTCTGTGTCCCTATCTTTCGGAAAACCTGCTCTCGCCCATGGAGTGCATCATGCTCGCCCTGTTTTCGCTTCCGTTTTCCTATGGCGGGTTTGCATGCGGACCTTTTAAGACCGACTACAAGATCGAGTTCGATGACCGTGCGCAGGCAATCTCGGGGATGCCCCATGCAGTTTGCGATGCGTATCAAGAGGCAGCCCGGTTTGATCTGGAATACAACGGTGAGCTGGGCCATTCCTCTCGGAGGGGACGTATCCATGATGAAAAGCGCAACACGGGCTTGATTGCTATGGGAATCGAGGTCGCGACGGTCAACAACGAAATGCTCTGTGACATGGAAGCGATGGAAGCGCTCGCATGGCGCATTCACCAGCGTATGCGAAAGCGGTACCGGAATCGTGTCGATGCCCGCAGGAAGAAGCAAGAGGCGTTGCTTAATACGCTGCGGGCGTGTTTTGGGCTTAAGCCGGTCTAATTCACGTCGAAATTAGAGGGTTAATCATATGCCCTGGCCAAAATATGGCAAATATGAGTACTGTCACTAAATCAGTAACAGCAAAATCAAGGAATTTAGGACTCGGAGGCGGCATAAAGTAAGAAGATAATAAACAAATGTGGAATAAATAAGTATCAGGTTGGCGACACTGAGCGCAAAATCTGTCCGAGAGGCCAAAAATGCCTGTTACTAAATTGGTGACAGTACTCATATTTGCCGTTTTTTGGCCACAGCACCCTAGGAAGGGTGCCCCGGAGCTCCCCATAGGGG
>CAUBMI010000102.1 GCA_958436995.1 uncultured Collinsella sp. | reverse complement strand
CGATCGACACGTCAAATCACCTTAAATTTGGTCAAAATTACTGCTACTAAAAGAGTATCAGTACTCATATTTGCCGTTTTTTGGCCACGGCTCTTTATAGACACCCTGTACAGCGACGGTGGTAGATTTCGGAACGTGTCCGTCAGCCCCGTTCCGAAAAGCGAGCCGCATGCAACGGCCAAGCCACGACAGGCCCCGGGAGAGCGGGGACACCGGCTTAGGTTTATCGCGAGTTCCGCACGAACAGGAGGCCACTTAATGTGGCCTCCGTCGTGAGCAGGACTGTAGAGCAGGAAACCTAAGCCGGTGTCCCCGCTCTCCCGGGGCCGGCGGAATTTAGTTGTTCAGCATGCGGTCGAAGCTTCCTGAGTCGCCATCCCGATAGTCGGCAGTCATCAGAATCTCCTGCGGAATGCGCCCGCCTTCACGTAGCACATTGCGGAACTGCACGCGCGTGACCATGGGCAGATCCTTGATCGTCGCCGCCAAGTTCTGCGGCACGCCCTGGTTGGCAGCCGCGGACTCGCACTCGCCGCCGGCCTTCACGCGACGCTTATGCTCGGCGAGCATGGCGCGGTACATGCCGGCATGCAGGCGAATCTCAACCACATTGGCATTGCGAGCCTGCTCGACGATGCGCGCGCCCTCGCGGTCGATATCGCCCACGTAGTAGACGTAGTTAA
The DNA here is from genome assembly GCA_958436995.1 of uncultured Collinsella sp. Taxonomy (GTDB): domain Bacteria; phylum Actinomycetota; class Coriobacteriia; order Coriobacteriales; family Coriobacteriaceae; genus Collinsella. Next base: position 4,367 of record CAUBMI010000102.1, on the reverse strand, counting down.
AGCGATAGCCGATCTCGGCCAGATAATCGTCCAGGGCATGCGAGACGCTCGCCTTGCATCCGCCGCCAAAAATCACGCCGCCCACCTTGATGCCAAAGAGCTTGGCGTGCTTGCGGCCACGCAGCAGCTTGACGATCTCGTCGTAGGTATCCAGGTTCTCAACCATAATGAACGGCTTGTCGGCGCCCAGCGTAAAGAAACCCGTAAAGTGCACGGGGCGGTTGGGGGCGACCTTGATCGCCTGCATGCTGATGCCCTTTTCGGTCATGCGCCTTATCAGGCGCTCACCGTGCTTGCCGTCAAAGGCCTTCTCATCGTTAAAAATCTGGTAGGCACGCTGGCGGCGCGAGGCAACCGGCGTATCGGCACCTCGGTTTTGCTCGATCCAAGCCTGGATGATTGCGATTTCCTCGGCAATCTTGCGGTTGGACATCTCGTTGTGCTGAGTGCGCTGCGGAGCCTTTTTGCCGTCCTTGCCCTCGACCTTTACGATCTGTGTCTGCTGCTCCTTGATCTTAGAGAGCGCCGTAGGCGTAGGGACAACCTTGAGCAGCTGCCTGCCTAAAACGCGGGCAAGGGCGAACGCCGATACCTCACCGCGAACGGCCGACTTGGGCTGCTGGACAGCAGTACCTGCTGCGGAAGACTCCGGCTTCTTCTGAGACTTGCGTTTAGAATCGCCTTGGGAATTGCGCTCGCGCTTCGGCATAGACGCCTGCTTCTGCGGGCGATCGGACTTGCTCTCCTTCGCCGGCTGACGCTTAGGCTGTCCCGAAGAAACCTCGGCCTTCGCACCCTCGTCCTGCGGCGTGGTCTTCTCGGACGCAGTCTCGGCATGGGAACTGCGGCCGCCACGGTGACGACGACGGCGAGGCCTGCTCGACGCGCTCTGCTCCGTCCGCTCGTCAGTAGGCTGCTGGCCCTTGGCCTCGGCAGCAACCTCAAGCTGCGGCTCAACAGGCTTCTGCTCGCGAGCCACCGGCTCAACGGCCTTCTCGTCCTGGGTGGTCGAAACCGACTCGCCCTTCTCCTGACGCTTTACGGGATACGCGCGTCCCACAAAACCGCGGCCGGGACGACACGAACCCGGAGCCCTCTTGGCAGACTCCTCAACATCGTCTGCAACCTCGGAAGGCTCTTCAGCCTCATGCGCGACATCCTGCTGCGCAGCCTTAAAGTGAGCACCGCGACGACGCTTGGGCTCTTGGGCCTCCACGGGCTTTTGCTCCTTCGCGGGCTTCTGCGACTCGGCAGCAACCTCGTTCTCAACAGCCTCGGCATCCGTCTCACCCTTTTGAGCAACGGCACGACGGAAGCGCTCCTGCTGGGCGCGGCGCTGCGCATCGCGCTTGCCACCCCCGCCAAAACCGCCGCGTCCCGCCTTGGCCGTAAAGGCACGCACGACGTTCTCATCGAGCAACTCATCGGTATCGACATGCTCACGCGGAGCAGCTTCTTCCACAGCAGGCACGTCAGCGGAATCCTCGACGACAAAATCTTCGACGGACTCGGCAGGCTGCTCCTGGGCATCGCGGATCTCGACATTGATGGTATAGAACGCCGGGCGACCGTTAATGCCGCTGCCCTCGATCTTGGTCACGATATTTGCCGCGATAAGCTCATCGCGCATCGCCTTGGTGTCGCATTCCTTATCGACGGAGCGGAAAATCTGCGCCAGCGCGCTCGACTTAATCTTGAGCGCCTTGCGGCAGAGCAGGTCGTAGGCAACCAGCTTGGCGCGCTCGGCAGAAAGCGATGTCTGGCTGCTCAGACGCTCAGCCAGAGCATCGACATTGTTTTGATTATCGGAATATACCGTCTTGGCCACGGGGCCCCTTTCATATGCACACATATACGTTCATATGGTACAACGCACGAGCCTACCCACGCAAAACATCTGCGAGAACGCCCTTGCACCACCTGTTCTCACAAGAAAAAAGACCGGGTCCGCTTGATTGCGGACCCGGTCTTTCCGAGTCAAATAGATGGGAGATTCAACCCGTCCGACCGACTAGGCCTTGGCGGCCTCGGCGTCGGCAGGAGCTTCAGCGGCAGCGGCGCGACCGTACTCGGCCTTGCCCATCTCGGACCACTCGGGCTCCTCGTCGGGCATGGAGCCGGCCTCCTTGCCGAAGAACTCCTTGAGGCAGTTGACGGCGACGATGAGGCCCAGGACCATCAGCAGGACGGCGAAAACGAGCTGCAAGCCCTTGGTGGCGGCGACGGAGACGGCGGCCGTGGTGGCGGTAGCCGGGATGGTGCCGAAGAAGCCGTAAGCCTGGACAGCGGTCATGCAGCCCATGGCGCTCTGGACCAGCGAGGTGAAGGTGCAGCAGAGCAGGAAGGCGACGGGCACGTAGAGCATCCAGCCCTTGCGGCCGGTGCACTTGCAGAACACGGCGAGGGTGATCATGGTCATGCCGCCGAGCAGCTGGTTGGAAGCACCAAAGAGCGGCCAGATGTTGGCATAGCCGCCAAAGGCGAGGGCGAGACCGGGAAGCAGGGTGACGACCGTGGCGAACCAGGGGTTGCCGAGAACCTTCATGTAGCCGGCCTTGGACTCGATGGCCAGGGCGTCGTTGGTCTGGGCAAAGAACTCGGAGAACGAGGTGCGGGCGATGCGGGCGACGGCATCGAGCGAGGTCAGGGCCAGAGCGGAGACGTTCATGGTCATGAAGACGGTAGCGAGCGTGCCGTCAACACCGAAGGCCTGCATACCGCGGGAGATGCCAGCGGCGAAGATCTGGAACGGGGTGGAAGCGACGCCGGCGTTGAGGGCACCGGTGCCGGCGGTGTTCATATCGGAGAACATGATGCCGGCGACGATGATGGCAAGGATGCCGACGAAGGACTCGACGATCATGGCGCCATAACCGACCTTGACGGCGTCCTGCTCCTTCTCGACCTGCTTGGAGGAGGTACCAGAAGAAACGAGGCTGTGGAAGCCGGAGAGGGCACCGCAGGCAACGGAAACAAACAGGACCGGGAACATCATGCCAGAAGCGCTGGAGAAGCCGGTAAAGGCCGGAGCGGTGATGGTGGCCTGGCCGTTAACACCCAGGACGACGATACCGAGGACAGCGCAAACGATCATAACGATCATCATGATGGAAGTGAGGTAGTCACGCGGGGTCTTGAGCATCTGGATGGGCATAGCGCCAGCGAAGACCAGGTAGACCATGACGACGGCGAACCACTGGAACTTATCCAGGTAGACCGGGAACTGCATACCGACGGCAAACATGAGAACCATGAGGACCACGCCGGTGACGAACTCGGTAGCACCGGTGAGGTTGAACTTCTTCTGGGCCCAACCAAAGGCGATAGCGACGAAGGTGAACAGGATGGAGATGGTACCAGCGCAGCCGGCGGCATAGGACTTGGTGAAGTCGATGGCACCGGTAGCAGCACCAGAAGCGTCAACGGCCGGGGTGAACATGAACGTCTTGCAGACCATGTCGGTGAAAGCGGCGATGACGATGATGCAGAACAGCCAGCAGAACAGCAGGAACAGGCGACGGCCAGTCTTGCCGATGTACTTCTCGATGAGCTGAGCGAGCGACTTGCCGTTGTTCTTCATCGAAGCGTACAGGGCACCAAAGTCGTGAACGGCGCCAAAGAAGATGCCGCCGACGAGGACCCAGAGCACGACGGGCAGCCAGCCAAAGGCCATGGCGACAATCGTACCCGTGACGGGGCCGGCACCGCAGATCGAACTGAACTGGTGCGAGAACGCGGTGAAGGCGGAGACAGGCGAGAAGCTCTTACCGTCCTTCATGCGCTTGGCCGGCGTGAGGGCCTCTTTGTCAACGCCCCACTTGTTGGCCAACCAGCGACCGTAGCCCAGATAGCCGCAGGCGAGCACCGCCGCAGCCACAACCATGAGCAAAACTCCGTTCATTACATTTCCTCCTCTAAAAAGAACTTCCCAGACATAAAAAATGAGGGCCGTCGGTTGCGCTCGACGGCCCTCATCTTCATCAGCCGCCCGTTATCGTACGGGCTAGCTGTATGTGCTAACCCGCATCAGATAATTACTACGCTGATAATGTTTAGCTGATGCGTGAACATGTCTAAAAAATCCTCTTCAATCATGATGCGAACGATCCGTGCGTGTTCACATCCCCCAGTGGTTGAAAAGGAGTATGAAACTTTAGCTACCTAAAGTCAACGCAAATTTGTAATGGATTTTCAACTTTTTTGAATTTCTCGTTATAAAACGCCACTGACCTCGGACTTTACCCAACAAAAGTTTTTGCATGGGAGATACCCCTCGGGAGCCGCGGGAGCCGGGCGGCGCATATGAACTTTCCTGCTCTACAGTCCTGCGCAAGACGGAAAGCACATTAAGTGCTTTCCTTTGCGTG
>CAUBMI010000101.1 GCA_958436995.1 uncultured Collinsella sp. | reverse complement strand
GCCGTGCAGACGCGCCGGTTTTACCGATCCCCAGGGTAGACTCGATCTGTGAAAGCGGCCGTGCCCTTTCGGGTTCGACCCCATGAAAGGTCAACAAAAAAGACGGCCAACTATCGCTGACCGTCTTAACAATCTTTGGTGGGCCGTCAGGGGGTCAGCCTGCTGCGCAGGCGGCCGCTGCGGCGCTTCGCGCCTTGCGCGCTGCGCTGGTAAATGCTCACGCATTTCCTCAGCTCCGCGCCCCGACGGGTTCGACCCCATGCGAGGTTAACAAAAAAGACGGCCAACTTTCGCTGACCGTCTTAACATGCTTTGGTGGGCCGTCAGGGGGTCGAACCCTGGACCTTGGGATTAAGAGTCCCCTGCTCTACCAACTGAGCTAACGACCCAAAGCTAAAGTCCGTGGTGGCGGACTTTAGAGGAGATATCGTGTGGTGGGCCGTCAGGGGGTCGAACCCTGGACCTTGGGATTAAGAGTCCCCTGCTCTACCAACTGAGCTAACGACCCGATATCAACACGAAGCAAGAACTGGGGTGGGTAAAGGGACTCGAACCCTCGACCTACGGGACCACAACCCGTCGCTCTAGCCAACTGAGCTACACCCACCGTGTCCTGTGCGCTTCGCGCTCGACTATTATTGCAAGGAACGCCACGCGATGCAAGCCCCAATTTTCAAGAATTTTGAAAAGAGTTTTTCGAGACCATTTCAAGCAAATCCCATCGATTCCATAGGAGTAAACTTGCTCCACCCAATGCTCGAAAGGATAGGCATGAAAGAACTCTCCAACCGCACGGCGGCGTTTACCGATTCGGTCATCCGCCGCATGACGCGCATCTCCAACAAGTATGGTGCCGTCAACCTGTCGCAGGGCTTCCCCGATTTCGATCCCCCGGCGCAGCTGCTCGATAGCCTCAGCACCATTGCCACCGACCCCAAGCCGCTTTACCACCAGTACTCCATCACCTGGGGCTCCCAGGCCATGCGCGAGGCGCTTGCCACCAAGCAGGAGCACTTTATGGGCATGCCGGTTGACCCCAACCAGAACATCGTAGTCACCTGCGGCTCCACCGAGGCCATGATGGCCGCCATGATGACGGTCACGAACCCCGGCGACAAGGTCGTAATCTTCTCGCCGTTCTACGAGAACTACGGCGCTGACACCATTCTCTCGGGGGCTGCGCCCATCTATGTGCCGCTCAACCCGCCCACCTATGACTTCGACCGTGAAGTCCTCGAGGCGGCCTTCCGCGACAACGATCCCAAAGCAATCGTCCTGTGCAACCCGTCCAACCCCTGCGGCAAGGTCTTTACCCGCGAGGAGCTCACCTTTATCGCCGACCTCTGCAAAAAGTACGACGCCTACTGCATCACCGACGAAGTCTACGAGCACATCGTCTACGCGCCCCACGAGCACGTGTACATGGCCACGCTGCCCGGCATGTTTGAGCGCACCATCAGCTGCAGCTCACTGTCTAAGACCTACTCCATCACCGGCTGGCGTCTGGGCTACACCATTGCCCCAGCCCAGATCACCGAGCGCATCAAGAAGGTCCACGACTTCCTCACCGTGGGTGCCGCCGCTCCCCTGCAGGAAGCCGTCGTCACCGCCCTCAACTTCGACGACAGCTATTACGATGAGGTCCTTGACCTCTATACCGCCAAGCGCGACCTGTTCTGCCAGGGACTCGACAGCATCGGTCTTGAGCATAACGTGCCGCAGGGCGCCTACTACGTGATGATGGATATCTCGGAGTTTGGCTATGACAGCGACCTTGACTTCTGTGAGGACCTCGCGTCTAAGGTGGGCGTGGGCGCTGTCCCCGGATCGAGCTTCTTCCGCGAGCCCGTCAACCATCTGATTCGTTTCCACTTTGCCAAGCGTGACGAGACGCTCAACGCGGCGCTGGAGAACCTCAAGTCGCTGCGTGATAAAATCAAGCCGCGCGGGTAAGAACGACCCGGCAGTTAAGGCAAGCATAGAAACCTCGCACCGTCCGTAACGTTGCGAGGTTTCTTTTTATAGCGCTTTCTTAATTATTTTATAGCGCTATACTTTAGACAAAGAGCAACTTATCCTGGTAAGGGGATCACTATGGCAGAGCAGCAGCTTATCGGAGCGCTCGAGGCCGGCGGCACCAAGATGGTGTGCGCCACGGGCTATGCAGACGGTACGGTCCTGGAGCACGAGCAGATCGCGACCACGACCCCGCAGGAGACCGTCAAGGCCGTCAACGCATGGTTTGCCGACAAGGGCATCGACGCGCTGGGCATCGGCGCCTTTGGCCCCACCGCGGTCAACCCCGCCTCCCCTCAGTACGGCAAGATCTTGGAGACGCCCAAGACCGCATGGCGCTACTTTGACCTGCTGGGCACCATCCAAAACGAGCTCAATATTCCCTGCGGCTACGACACCGACGTCAACGTCGCCTGCTTGGGCGAGGTCACCTTTGGCTGCGCGCAGGGCCTCACCGACGTGGTGTACTTGACGATCGGTACCGGCGTGGGCGCCGGCGTCCTCTCGGGCGGTCAGCTCGTCCACGGCATGATGCATCCCGAGGCCGGCCACATCCTGGTCACACGCGACCCGCGCGACACCATCGGCGAGCATAGCGCCTGCCCCTTCCACGACAACTGCCTCGAGGGCCTCATCGCCGGCCCCGGCGTCAAAAAGCGCTGGAGTGGCAAGAGCGCCGGAGAGATGGCCGGCGACCCGGAGGCCATGGACCTGCTCGCAGGCTATCTGGCGCAGGCGCTCATGACCTACACGCTGTGCTATGCCCCGCAGAAGATCATCATCGGCGGTGGCGTTGCCGATCACACCCCTATCGTGCCGCTCGCCCGCAAAAAGTGCGCCGAGATGCTCAACGGCTACATCGTCACGCCCGAGGTCAACGATATCGACACCTACATTGTCAACAATAGTCTCGAGGGCAAGCAGGGCATCATGGGCTGCCTGGCCCTGGGTGCCGCCGCGCTTCAGCAGTAGGCGCGCCAAAGGGGCGCCGCAACGTTCAGCAATCCCATCCTACGGGATAACGCCGCCACGCCCCGTATAAGCCCCCAAACAAAGAAAGGCCGCCTAAGGACCAAGCAATGTGTCCTAGGCGGCCTTTTTGGCACATATGAGCGATCGTAGAAGATATCGAAGCACAACGCCCGTTGCCGTTCCGCAGCAGTCGATCATCACGTCGGTGATCATACCGGCGCGACCGGGCACAAAGAGCTGAATCGTCTCGTCAATCGAGGGAATCAGCAGCAGGAACACCGCCGTGGGAAGCAGCACGTCAAAGGTACGACGGCCCTCGATATCGAAAGCGTGCGTCGCCAGAATGCCGAGCACCATGTACTCGGTAAAATGCGCGCACTTGCGAACGACGAAGTTGGTCACCCACTCATACGGAAGCCCTATGCCGTGCAGAAAGCCGCGTACGGCCTCCATAATCGACAGGCTCAATGAACCGGACCCCGTGCCGGGAACCATCGAATTGCCCCAGATGAGCAGCACCATCAGGCAGGTCGCGACCGCCCATTTTCGATCGAGTTTAAGCATGCAGAAGTTATGCCTCCGCACAGAGCGGCTCAAAGCTGGCGGTGCCACCCTCGATAACACTCAGATAGGCACGGCCCGTGCGCCTCACCGCTGCAGACTGCAGGCGGTCGATCTCCTCCTCGAGAATCTGATTGACGCGCTCGTGACGACGGTTCTCCATGATGCCGGCAGCAATGGCCTCGGCACGCTCGATACCTTCGCGCGAGATGCGCGCGGTGTCCTCGGGGAACACGGCGCTGTGGCGACCAACGTAAGCGGGGGCAGCGGACTGAGGAGCGCTCGTAAACACCGGAGCGACAACGGGAACAGGCTCGACGACCTCGTCCAAAATTGCGGCAGCGGCTGCCCACATGCCCTCGTGGCCCGAATAATCGGCCATGGGGACGTCTTCCTCGGGAGTCGCATCGACAGGCTCATCGGCAGCGACGGACTGGGACGCGGAGGCCGGGACATCGACCGGGGCGGCGACTACATACGGCATGTCGTTCGAGATGACCGGCTCGTCAAGGTCATCGAGATCGATAGCCGCAGCAGAGGCGTCGCTGATGATCGGCATGTTGGCAAGGTTCGCGTTGTACGGCACCGCCTCCGCCGCCTGCTGCTGTACAGGAGCGCCCCACAGCGAGCTTTCGGCAGCACGACGGGCGGCAATAGTCTCCTCGTCGACGGCCAGCGGCTCGTCGGCGTAGGGGTCAACGACAGTGGCGGCAGCCGGAGTCACGGGCACGGCAGTGTCATACGTAACGGATTGAGCCGTGGCGGCGTTGTTGGCGGCGTTAGCCACGAGCGCCACAAAGGCAGCCGTGCTGCCCGCAGGGGCGGCATGAGAGCCCGAGACGGCGCGCGCAGCGGCAGCAATGTCATCGCGGTTATAGGATCCGGTCTTACCGCCGTAGGTAAGCTCGTCGATAGCGACCTGGTAGACGTCGCGTGAGCGCGTGGGATCGCAGCTGACCGGCGAATCGTCGTCGAGCATGCTATCGATCATGGACCAGGCGTCGGCCTCGCTCATGGCGTCTGCGGCGCGGGCGATGGTGGGGACGCCATCGTCGGCACGACGGCGCTGGAAGGCACCGGTCAGGCCGGAGAAAACCGAAGAGGGCTGCGCGGCGTTTTCCTCAACGGCAGGAGCCGCAGTAGCAACGCCCTGAGGGGCAGCCCACTGCTGTTGGGCGGGCATCGAGGCGGTCTGGAACTCATTTTGATGCTGGTTAACGTTCGCAGCGCCACCCATGGCGTCGGGCTGGAACAGGCGCTCGGCATGCTGCGCGCGATATTCAGAAATGCCGAGCGAGGCGGCATAGATACCCACGCCCGCCACCGCACCCACGGCAAAGGGAACAGCGCCCGCGACGACCGTCTCGTTCACCGACGAAAACGGCAGCGTGGCAGCATACATCACTACGGGAGCGGCAAGGCCGATTCCGCAGGAAAGTCCAGCAAGGACTGATCGTTGTGTTGCATCAGAAGAAGCCATGAGCTCTCCCCATCTTCCAGCACCAAAATCGCATCATTCAGTTGGCTGCGCGAGAGGAGATGAAGCGGGGCTATGCCCCA
>CAUBMI010000100.1 GCA_958436995.1 uncultured Collinsella sp. | reverse complement strand
TCTATATTGCAAAATAGCTCAAATGGCCGGGTCGCCCCCACTGCGGGCGACCCGGTCATTTATTAAATCAACCCAAAATGCTGCATCGCTGTGACGGTGCCGTCGTGTGCGACATCGTCGGTCACGTAGTCGGCGACCGTCTTGACCTCGGGCATGGCGTTGCCCATGGCGACAGCCGTCTCGACGGCAGCGAGCATGCCCAGGTCGTTGCCCGAATCGCCAAAGCCAAAGGTGCGCGCATTTCCCTCGCGGCCCAGATATGCCAGCGCTCGCGCCACGCCCACGCCCTTGTCGATGCCCTTGGGGCTCAGTTCGCGATTCTGACCACCGGTGTTGCACAGCTCAAACTCGCGATCGATAAAGCCGTCGTCGTTGGCTACGCGAGCCAGGTTGCACGCGTTAATGCACACCTTGCCCACGCGCAAGCGGCCATCGACACGCATCTGATCAACGCCATGCACCACGCCGGCGCCTAGCAGAAATGACTGTTCGACACCAACTGGCTCAAGTGAATAGGTGGCACCGTTCGTCTCGAACAACGCCTCGCCGCCCGCCACAGTAATGCGACGCGCGAGCTCCTCAACAATGTCCTCGTCAAAGCAGTCCTCGTGTGCCACGCGGCCCTCGACCTCGAGCGTGGCCCCCGCCATGGCAACGATACCCGCCGGGTTCAGCGCGCGCAGGCCATCGGCAATCAGCCACAAGGGGCGACCCGTGCAGATAAATGCCTGGTGACCCGCATTGCGCAGGCGACCAAATGCATCGACAACGGCCTTCGACGGATGGATTGCATTGAAGTCCTTATCGGTCATATCGTCGGGATCGAACGACGTCAGCGTGCCGTCCACGTCAAAAAAGAGTACGGCGGGATCGGGGCACGCATCAATCATATGGGTTCCTTTCGAGGATAAGGGCAAACGAAGCATCCATCATATAATGGAGCGACGCAACCAGAGAGGTCACCCATGGAATTTTACGCAAGCTGCCCCGAGGGCTTTGAGTCCGCACTCGCCGATGAGCTTAAACGCCTCGGGCTTTCGCATGTCCGCCGCCTGAAAGGCCGCGCTACGTTTGAGGGCGAGCTCGAAGAAGGCTACCGCGCCTGTCTGTGGTCGCGCCTGGCGAGCCGCGTGTTCGCGGTGCTCGGGCGCTTTGAGGCGCAGGATGCCGATGAACTGTACGATAGCGTTTACGACATCGCCTGGGAGAGCATCGTCCGCCCCGGCGCCACCATCGCCATTACCGCCCGCGGCGTGACCGAGCAGTTGCGCAACACGCGCTTCTCGGCCCTGCGCGCCAAGGACGCGCTGTGCGACCGTCTGGCCGAGACCACGGGCCGTCGCGCCGATGTCGACGCCGCCGATCCCGATGTTCACCTGCTGCTTTCGCTGCGTCAGCGCCGCGCGAGCATCAGCCTGGACCTTTCGGGCGACCCGCTGTTCAAACGCCTACCGCCCGCAGCGACCCGCGCCGGCGAGGGCGCGCACGTGCTGCGCCCCGACTACGCCGCCCTGGTGCTGGCGCAGGTCGGCTGGACCGCACTATGCGAGCGCGAGCTGACGGCCGACGATTACGAGAACGAAGCCCTTCCCACGCTGATCGATGCCTCGTGCGCCGGCGGCGGTCTGCTGCTGGAGGCCGTGAACATTCTGACCGACCGCGCCCCGGGCGCCGCACGCGAGCGCTGGGGCTTTGAGGGCTGGCAGCTGCACGATGCCGCCCTGTGGGAGCAGCTGCTTGCCGAGGCGCGCGAGCGCGAGGCGGCAGCGCGCGAGCGCCAGGCGCGCATCGTGGCCGTGGATGTTGACCCCGCCGCCCGTAAGACCGCTGAGCGCATGGTTAAATGTGCCGGCTACAAGCGCTTTGTCGATTTTTGCGCCGCCAAGTCCGCCACCGTACTGGACCACGCGGGCGCTGTCGCCGGCGCCGCCGTGGTCGCGGATACGACCGAGACACCGCTTTCGCTCATGCACGACGCCATGACGCTGGTCGGCGAGCTGCGCCGCGCGCCCGAACTCGCTTCGGCACCGGTCGCCGCGCTCACCCACGACGGATTGCTGGCCCGCGCGCTCCACACCGAGCCCGAGTGCTCGATCGCCGTCATGCCCAACAACGAAGAGACGACCGTCGAAGTCTGGCCCTCGCTCGACCACGCCGCCGCAGCGTTTGAGGCTGCGACCGGTGCGGATGCCGAGGCCGAGATTGCGGATGCCAACGAAGTCAACGATGAAGCCGCCAGCACCCCCATGCCCGAACCCGCCGCCACGCTCGATCTGGGCGACGGCAAGCCGCTGCCCGTGCTCATCCCCGAGTCCGAGCAGTTCGCCAACCGCCTGCGCAAGAACGCCCGCCTGCGTCGCAAGTGGGCACGTCGCGAGGGCGTGAGCTGCTACCGCGTTTACGATGCCGACCTGCCCGACTACTCTGCCGCCATCGACCTGTACGAGGGTTGCCCGCAGACGCCGGGCCGCTGGCTCGTCATCGCCGAATACGCCGCACCAAAGACCATCGACCCGGCGCTGGCCCAGGCCCGCATGCTCGACATCTTGGCCATCGCGCCGCGCATCCTGGATGTTCCGGCCGAGCACGTGCACGCCAAGGCCCGCATGCGTTCGCGTGGCGGCTCGCAGTACGGCAAGCAGGGCGCCGGCAAGGGCGGCTCGGGCGAGCGCGCCAATATCGCGCGCCGTCGCCTGCCGCTCATCGAGGAGGGCGGCCTCACCTTTGCCGTCAACTTTGACAACTACCTGGACGTCGGCATCTTCTTGGACCACCGCGTCACCCGCAACCTGGTGCGCGAGCACGCCAAGCAGGCGCGCCGCTTCCTCAACCTGTTCGCCTACACCGGTACCGCCACCTGCTATGCGGCAGACGGCGGCGTCGAGGAGACCGTGACGGTTGACCTCTCCAACACCTATCTGGACTGGGCCGAGCGCAACATGCGTCAGAACGGCTTTGTGGGTCCGCAGCATCACTTTGTGCGCGACGACGCGCTCGCCTGGATTCGCGACCAGCGCCAGACGCGCAACCGCTGGGACCTGATTTTTGTCGACCCGCCCACGTTCTCGAACTCGTCCAAGATGGGCCGCCGCACCTGGGATGTCCAGCGCGACCATGTTGAGCTGTTGGCCGGCGTATCGCGCCTGCTCGCACAGGGCGGCCATGCCATCTTTAGCTGCAACCTGCGAGGCTTCCGCCCCGAGACACGCAAGCTCGCACGCGCGGGCGTGGTGCTACAGGACATAACGGCGCAGACCATCCCCGAGGACTTCGCACGCAACCAGAAGGTGCACCATTGCTATATCGTGCGCCGCCTGCCCATCGAGGACGCCATGGCCGAGGTCGGCTTTAGCGCCGAGGAAATTGCCGAGCGAACCGAGGAGCTGCGCAACCCCGAGGCCCGCAAGCCCCGTGCGGCAGTACCCGCGCACGCGCAGGCCGGCAACGGCAAGTCCAACTTTGCCGGCAAACCCTCCCCCGCCGGCAAGCCCAAAAAGAAGAAGTTCTACGCCAGCAAGCCTAAGGGCAGATAACAAAGTTGCGGTGGAATACGGACTGTTTTGCCTGGAATTAGGCAAATTTAGACCGTATTTCACCGCAACTCATATTGGGATGGTGGTTGGCGATCTAGCCTTGGGTGACTAGGCGGTAGCCAATGCCTACATGGGTCTGGATGTAACGCGGATGCGCGGGGTCGGACTCGATCTTCTTACGCAACGTGCCCATAAAGACGCGCAGGCTCGCCAGGTCGCTCTTGGTCGCCGTACCCCAGATCTCGTGCAAGATAAACTGGTGCGTCAGCACCTTGTCGGCGTTGTGTGCCAGCAGGCACAAGAGCTTGTACTCGATCGGCGTCAGATGCAGTTCCTCGCCATCCATCGTGGCGATGCCGGCATCAAAATCGATATGCAACTCGCCGGTATCGAACGAGCCCTCGGAGACAACACCGCCCGCCTGCGCATACGAAAGGCGCCTGAGCGTGGTGCGAATGCGCGCGAGCAGCTCCTCGACCGAAAACGGCTTAGTCAGGTAGTCATCGGCGCCGGCATCGAGCGCTCGGATCTTGTCCGCGTCCTCGCTGCGCGCCGAAACCACGATGATCGGCATGCCCGACCACGCGCGCACCGACTCCACCACCTTGACGCCGTCCATATCGGGCAGGCCCAGATCGAGCAGCACAATGCTCGGCGCCTGCGACGAAGCGGCGGCGATGGCGGCGTGGGCGGTCTCCACAGCCATATGGCGCAAACCGTGCGCCTCGAGCGCGGCGACGATAAGGTTGCGGACGGCGGGATCGTCCTCAACGACCAAGATGAGCGGTTTCACGGCAGAGTTCGGCACAGCGCTACTCCTTATCAAACGAAACGTCGGCGGCGGGAAGCTCAATCGTAAAGACCGAGCCGTGCGGGGCCGCCGCGGCAACCCCTATGCTACCGCCATGTGCCAGCGCAATGGAGCGGCAAAGCGAAAGCCCCAGACCCACGCTGCGCTGGCTATCGGCCAGACCATGGTTGGCGGTGTAGAACGACTCAAAGATGCGCTCGCGGTCCTCGGGCGCAATGCCCGGGCCGTCATCGGCCACCGAGCACGCCACACATCCATCATGGACGCCAATCGAGATTACGATATGCGAACCCGCAGGCGTATAGGTGATGGCGTTGTTCACCAGATTGACCACCAGCTGCACCATCAGGCGTGCATCGACGTTGACGAGCGCCGGCTCATCGCACGCCACCACCTTAAGGTCGTGCTCGCGCACGGCAGGGTTCACGTGGCGCAGCGCCTCCTCGACGATATCGTCCATGAGCTCGAGCGTGGTCGACAGGCGCATACCGCCACCCTCGAGCTTGGTGATGGCGAGCAGGTTCTCGACGGTGGCGTTGAGCCACAGCGCATCCGAGCGAATGGATAGAAGCAGGCCGCGGCGCGTCTGGGCATCGAGCACGGCGGTGCCGGTCGAGCCCTGGTCGAGCAGCACGTCGGCATTACCCGAAATACTGGTAAGCGGTGTGCGCAGATCGTGCGAGATGGAGCGCAGCAGGTCGGCGCGCAGCTGTTCGTTTTTGGCGAGCACCGCCGCCTCCTCGCGGGCCTCCATGGCGCGGGCGCGGTCGAGCGCCAGCTCGCCTTCGCTCACGATGGCATCGGCAAGTGTCCGCTCCTCAT
>CAUBMI010000099.1 GCA_958436995.1 uncultured Collinsella sp. | reverse complement strand
CAAAAACCTCGAGGCCGCAAAAGTTGCCGCAAGTCCCGAGAAACTTGCGGAAATCGATGATGACATTGCCGCTTTTCAAGAGATCTACGACATGGTGGTGGCGGAAGCCGCCAAACGGAGGGAGCCCCTTCCCGCTATGCAAGCGGACGTCGATGCAGCCCAAGCCAAATACGATGAGGCCCACAACCGGACAAGCGGCCTTCAGGCAGAATTAAATAAGGCAATCGACGACGGAGCTTCTAACGAAACTATTAAGCAGTTGCGAGGTGAGATCATGTCGGCAGAAAGGCGAGAAAAATCTTGTGAAGATGATCTTCACCGCTGCCAACGCCGGCTCGAAAGCCAGGAAAAACGGGTTCAGTATTTCGAAAGTGAGGCAGAGGAAGCCAAAGCCCACATCGATGAGGACGTAGCCAAGCGAGATGCGCTCCTCGGCGATTTGGAAAAGGCGCAAGCGGCCTATGACGATGCCTGCAAAGCATACGAAGAGGCAAAGGCCGCGGCAGACAAGGCCACCTCGCCCGAGATAGCGAAACCGACCGAGACAGTGCCTCCCTCCGGCTCAGCGCAACCCGCCGAGGCGACACCGCCCGTTGGCTCACCTACAACCGGCAAAGACGCCCTACCAAGCTCCACCAAGCAAGCGAACACAAGCAGCGGCAAGCAAGCAGATACGACCGCCGGCAAGCTCGCGAACACGGGAGATGCAGCGCCGAGTGCAATCGCACTCGCGGCAATCGCCGCCGCAGGCCTCGGAATAACCGCCACAGCCACACGCCGCATCAGGAACTCAAAATAGCCGCCAGCGGTTATTGTCTTCGCCAATCCGCAAGCCCAGAGACAGAAAGAGGCCTGTTTCCCCACCTAGGGAAACGGGCCTCTTTAACTACAAAAATTCAAGCAACAGCACCGCCGCCTCTTGAACCACGTAGCCATCAATGCCCAAACAACGCCAACGAGCAGCAAAAGACACGGGATTAAATTATTCAGATAAATGTGACCCTTCAGGTGGTTTTGGTCGGCTACCCGCGAGTGCCGGCAGGGCGCTTGGTAGTCGAGCGATCCCGCAGGCAAAGCCGAGGACCAGCGAGACACCAAGCGCCCTGCCGGCACTCGCGGGTAGCCGCGGCACCAAAAAGCGCCTGCGCACTCGATGGATTCGGATGCCCGACAGAGGCTCCTTATGGCTGCTTCCTTCCGGACCTGACCAGATTCGGAACATGTCGTCATCCGAACCCATCGAACGCGCTAGGCGCTCGGTATATCTTACCTGCTCCCGCCCGCCAGAGCAAGGTAGCTAATTTGGGGCGGGGCTTTTTGACTACTTTTTGACTGGTGGGGCATCAGGGTGGCGAAAGTAGTCAAGGAAGCCCCGTCCTAAATAGACTGATCTGGTGCTGTGCCACGAAAAGGGCCTATCTACTACGTTTTGGTCACAGGGGTCGACCATAGCCGACTTTTTCGAAAATCGGCAAGCTTTCTACCTGCGGTTTTGTTTTTGCAAATTCCGGGATGGTCGAAGGTGGCCGGTTTAACGTAGTAGATGGCCGCATTTCGTGGCAAACGGTCCGACTCGAGACCCATGTCGGCCAGCCTCGGATGACCATTCACAAAGTTGCGGTGGAATACGGACTGAATTGGCCCCTTAAAGGCAAAAACACTCCGTATTCCACCGCAACTTATAGGGAGATAGGCCTTAGAGGCGGGCGAGGTCGTAGGATCGAGCGGCTGCTTCGCCGGCGCAGATGAGGTTGGTTGCGGCTTCTTGCGGATCGAGTGCCCGCTCCAGGTCCATGGGCTTGCGACAGATCGGAAGCACCAAGTCGACGCCCTGACCATACACCGCATCCAGGCTGTCGGCACGACCGCCCACGACGGCGACCACCGGTTTGCCGTATCGCTTCGCACGACGGGCCACGCCCACCGGCGCCTTACCGGCGGCGGACTGCTCATCCATATTGCCCTCGCCCGTTATGACGAGGTCGACATCGCGCACGCGCTCGTCAAACCCCACGAGGTCGAGCACCGTCTCCACGCCCGAGCGCAACTCGGCACCGAGTGCCAACAGCGCTGCTCCCAGACCACCGGCGGCACCGGCGCCGGGCACACCGAGCACCGAGCCAAATGTCCGTGCACCCTCGGGCACACGCAACAGCTCCTGGGCTCGCGCCTCGGCAATTGCCGCATCAAGCAGGCGGCCGTAGCCGACCATCCAGCTGTCGCACCTGCTCAGCGCCTCGGCGTCACCCGTCGGCAAGCCTTTCTGCCCGCCAAACACCGCTAATGCGCCCCGACGCCCCACGAGCGGATTCTCGACATCCGAAAGCACAACGATACGAGCGCCATCCAAAGCCTGCAGCGCTGGCGCCAAATCAACGCTCGCCACCCGCTCAAGGCCGGCAAGACCGGGGGCGATATCGCAGCCCCGATCATCGACCACACGCGCGCCCAGCGCCTGCAGCATGCCGGCGCCACCGTCGTTGGCGGCACTGCCGCCCAGACCAATATAGAGTGTCTTTGCGCCCGTACGAACCGCGCGAAGCATGAGCTCGCCCACGCCATAGGTTGTAGCAGCCAGCGCCGACGACTCCGTGCAAGGCGAATACCCAATGCCAGCCGCCTCGGCCATCTCGATGACCGCGGACTCGCGCTCGCCGTCCACCAGCATCCGGGCAGACACGCTCTTGCCCAAGGGATCTGCTACCTCGCAGGTCACAACCTCACCGCCGCATGCGGCAATGGCGTTGAGCGTTCCCTCGCCGCCGTCTGCCAGCAGCAATGTGCACACCTCGGCATCGGGCCACACGCGGCGTACGCCTTCGGCAACCGCCGCCTCTGCCTGCGCGCTCGAAACACTGCCCTTAAAGGAGTCTATCGCCAGTAGCGCGCAACGGGGCCGGCGACACGCGGCACCAAAATCGACCGCCTCAACGACGATATCTTCGGCACACGCGAGTGCCTCAGCGTGAGCGGCATGTGCCTCAAGATCGGCCCCACAACCGCAGCCAGCACCATCGGTGCCACGCAGCCCACTAAAATAGCTGCTCAACACCTCACGACACTCGTCTGCCAGCACGCCGGCGGTCACATTAAACCGATGGTTCAGGCGCGAGTCGGCATTCAAATCGTATAGAGATCCCAACGCACCCGCCTTGGCGTCGCTCGCACCATACACGCACCGCCCCACGCGCGCATTGACCATAAGCCCCGCACACATACAGCAGGGTTCCAACGTCACATAGACCGTACAGTCGGAAAGGCGCCAGCGGCCAAGCGCCTGGGCGGCGGCGCACACGGCCGCAAACTCGGCATGAGCCGAAGGATCCTGGTCGAGCTCGCGCCGATTGTGCGCCCTCGCGACGATCTCGCCGTCGCGCACCACTACGGCTCCGATGGGCACCTCGCCCACCGCAGCAGCGGCGCGAGCCTCCGCCAGCGCCTCGCGCATGAACTTCTCGTCGATTTCGGTGATCGTCATCGTTCGCCTTCCCTGTTGCAAATTCAAAACGATGCTATCATTACGACTCACGGAGAGATGGCAGAGCGGTTGAATGCGGCGGTCTTGAAAACCGTTGAGCGCGAGAGCGTTCCGGGGGTTCGAATCCCCCTCTCTCCGCCACTTTTAGTGATGCACCGGTGTCATGGTCCGCTCAAACAGCGCATCGACCACGTCGGCCATCTCGGGTCGACGCTCAAGATCGTGGCCCGATTCCCACCATATCGTGAAAAGTCGAATAATACCGCCGGCGACAAACTCAGACGTCGTCTCGAGTGACACGGGGGCCAGGGCATCCTCGGCAAGCACGTTCATCACACGCTCGCGGATGGAGCGGGCAATGCGGTCGCAAATAACGTTGGTCAGCATTCCCGACATGCTGCTCGCCAAAATGTTGTCCATGAGCTGCTCGTGCGTCAGAATCAAATCCATGGCATCGTCCAAAATCGCGTGCCGAAGCGCGCGCACGTCCTCGGCAGATACCGCGCCGGCCTCATCGGGCTGTTTTTGCGGCAAACCCGACATAAGCTCATCGATATAAAAGGCAAAGTAATCGTTCTTGTCGCGAAAGTGCTTGTAGAACGTCGTGCGGCGAATCATGGCGCGGTCGCACAACATGGCAACCGTCAGGTCCTCAAAACGATGCTCCTCGAGAAGCTCGGTAAAGGCATCGAACAGGGCACGGTAGGTTTTCTTGATGCGAAGGTCCACTGGTATCGCCATCCTCAGGGCAAAGACAACACTCGTCAATCTGTCGCATATCTTACACCTGTACCTCGCGCGCTTTGCCCCAGTGCCAACCCCACCGAAAACATAACGCTTACCGGAAAGTTCGGCACGGCAAAACGTTGCGGGTATACTAGTAGCGTTATACCAACGGCAGCTGGCGCATGCCGCCGCGGCCATTCGAAACGGAGACATCATGATTACCGTCATCATCGGCATCGTTGTTGTCATTGTGATTGTCTGCGCCATCGCCGGCATCTACAACAACATGGTCACCAAGCGTAACCGCATCGATAACGCCTGGCAGAACATCGATACGCAGCTGCAGCGCCGCAACGACCTGATCCCCAACCTGGTCGAGACCGTCAAGGGCTACGCCAAGCACGAGCAGGAGACGCTCTCCGCCGTGATCAGCGCGCGTAACACCGCCGTCAAGGCCACTACGCCCGAGGCCAAGATGGAAGCCGACAACGTGCTGACCGGTGCGCTGCGCCAGCTCTTTGCCGTAGCCGAGGCCTATCCCGATCTTAAGGCAAACACCAACTTTACGCAGCTGCAGGCATCACTCGAGGATACCGAGAACAAGATTAGCTATGCACGCCAGAGCTACAACGATTGCGTGCTCAGCTACAACAACGCCATTCAGACGTTCCCGGCTGTCATCTTTGCCGGCATCTTCCAGTTTAAGGAACGCCAGGGCTTCGAGGCCGCCGAAGCAGCCCGCCAGGCCCCGACCGTCAAGTTCTAGTAGTTTGGCAGCGCATCCTAAATCGTCTATATGCATAAACCGCCCCGTCGAATGCATACTTCGACGGGGCGGTTTCCTTTTTCGCGAAGGTCCCCCTTTAAGCGCCGTGCATTTTTAGGAGTATTCAACATAACCAAGGGCTTCGGGCGCTACGATAAATGCCAAAGACCGCGAATATCCCTGCAAATCAAACGCTGTCAGCCAATAACCCCGCCCATCATTCGTAGAAAACATCGAGAAATCCCGATTTTTTGCCCGAGGTCGGTATGCAGGGGCCTTCGGTTGCAGAATACTCGCAAAAATGCACGTCGCCATCACCCCCACATGGCGCGAACCAAAA
>CAUBMI010000098.1 GCA_958436995.1 uncultured Collinsella sp. | reverse complement strand
GACGCATCGGGCGACGAAATGGTGTCGTTCATGATGACGGCGTCGACCTCGCCGTCTGAAAGCGCCTCAAAGAGGCCGCCGCCGGTGTCGACTTCTTTATAAGTACAGGTGACACCTTCGTTGGCGAGCCACTGCTGGCCGACAAAGGTTTGCATAACGCCAGGGTTGCAGCCGATGGTAAGGCCCTGGAGCGCCTGGGGGTCACCCTTGGCCAGATCGTCGCGATCGGGCCTGGCGTAGATGTAGTAGCGCTCGGTGCCCTCGGGGTTCGAGGAAAAGAGTAACTTTTGCTCGCGTTCTACTGAATGCGAGATGTTGGGCATGAGGTCGATTTCGCCCTTCTCGAGCATGTCCATGAGCTCGGTGAAGGTGCCGGACACGTATTCGTACTGCCAGCCAGGGGTGTAGTACGAGAGGGTCTGGAGGTAGTCGTAGCCCCATCCCGAGAGGCGTTCGCCGGGGGTGCCATCCTGGAACCCCTCGTTGTTGACAAGCCAGCCAACGCGGACTGTCTTGACCTGCTGGTCTGAGTCAGCGGCAAAGGCAGGTGCGGGCAGGACGGCGCTCAGTACGGTGAGGGCGGCAAGCGCGACGGCTAGGGTGCGATATGGAGCTAAGCGAAGGACAGCGGAAGGTTTCACATGCAATCCCATCGAGTCGAGACAATACCGCCTAAGGATACCAGCTCAGCTACCCTAACACCCGGCAGATGGGTAGTCATTGGGGACGTTCTTAAACGACTAGTCACTGGGGACACTCTTTGCCGGAGTTGGCACTTAGGGACGTTCCTTTTGTGCCGGCAGTTGGGGACAGTCCCTTTCTGCCGACACAAAAGGAACGTCCCCAGCTGCCGGTTGTGGGACAATACCGAGCGAACGTGATGGGACGTCTGGAAAAGGGGTCGCGATGAACAAGTTGAGGACACTTGCCGACGTGTTGCGCCAGGCTGGCTTTGCGCGCATCACGGGCCTGTTTCTTATCTTTTACCTGCTGTGCTCGACGGCTGTCTGGCTGTCCGAGCCCACGACCCTTACGTTTGGCGATGGACTCTGGTTTAGCTTTGAGACTGTATCGACGATCGGCTTTGGCGATATCCCGGCCGAAACTCCGGTTGCCCGCGCTATCACCGTCGTTTTGAGCGTCATCAGCATCTTCTACATCGCCATGCTCACGGGCGTGGCGGTGAACTACTGCAATACGCTCATCAAGATGCGCCAAAAGGACACCATGGCGCGCTTTATGGACGATCTTGAGCACCTGGAAGAGCTCGACCGCGATGAGCTCGCCGACCTGTCGCGCCGCGTGCGCGAATATCGCCGACGCCAACGCTAGAGGGGGCGCTGCGCGTCACGACGAGGGGGACTGAATATGAATATCACGGTATACCTGGGCGCCAGCGTCGGTAACGACCCAGCGTTTCTGCCTGCAGTGCAAGAGCTGGGCAACTGGATTGGCTCCAACGGGCACGCGCTGGTATACGGCGGGTCCAAATCGGGCCTGATGGGCGCTCTTGCCGATAGCGTACTCGAGGCAGGTGGACACGTGACGGGTGTTGAACCGAGCTTTTTTATCGAGGCCGAGTTTCAACATGACGGTATCGACGACCTCATCGTGACGAGCGATATGGCCGAGCGCAAGGCCAAGATGATTGAGCTCGGCGACGCGTTCATCGCCTTTCCCGGTGGGACGGGTACGCTCGAGGAGATTGCCGAGGTCATGTCGGCCGTGTCGCTGGGGCATCTGAGCGCGCCGTGCATCCTGTATAACCTGGACGGTTACTACAACGATCTCAAGGCGCTGCTCGAGCACATGATTGATAAGGGGCTTTCGAGCCCGAGGCGCCAGCAAGGCATTTACTTTGCCGAGGACCTGCACCAAATCGCATCGATTATCGACAACTAGGCCTCGGGCCTGCCGCGCGTGCGGCGCCCAACGGTGTCGTTCGCGGCGCAGATGGTTAGCCCGCCCGCGCCGTGCCCGCCCTACAATAAAACGTAACTATGTCGACTTTGACCGCGGGAGGACCCGATGGATAACCTTGCCAAACCCACAAACCGCGCGCTGTTTTTAGTTAGCGTTGCCGTGACCGGTGCGTTCGCAGGTGCCGCGGTCTGGCTGTTCTTTTTCGCGATGGAGCACGGCATCGACTATCTATGGACCAAGATTCCGCACGCGCTGGGCGTCGCTTCGCCCGAGCTTGCCAGTGGCCCGTTTGGCTTTTTGCCGTACCCGTTTTTTGTCTGCCTGCTGGGCGGCCTGCTGATCGGTCTGTACGAAAAGCTTACGGGCACCAAGACCGATGACCTCAACCAGGTGATGGCTAAGGTTAAGCAAGACGGGCGCTACCCGTATGACAACCTGGGCAAGCTTTCGCTCGCGGCGTTGCTGCCGCTGCTGTTTGGCGGAAGTATTGGACCGGAGGCCGGCCTGACTGGTGTTATCGCGGGTCTGTGCAGCTGGGTTGGCGACCGCATGCGTCGCTTCGGCGCCGAGTTTAGGGAGCTTACGCTGCTGGGTACCCAGGCCGCGTTGACGGCGCTCTTTACCGCGCCCGTCTTTGGCTTTGTGGCACCGCTTGCCGGTAGCGCCGACGGCCAGGGCGAAGACGCCGACGATGAGTCCACGTCCGGCGAGATCACCATCAGGCTGCCCAAGGCGCAAAAGACCGTGGTTTACGGCATCGCGATTGCCGGCGGCCTGGGCACCTACCTGCTGCTCGGCCAGCTTATGGGCGGCGGCATGGATATGCCGAGGTTCGAGGCTGCCGTGGTGGGCAACCTGGAGCTTACCTGGCTCATTCCTCTGTCGCTGATTGGAACAATCTGCGGCTGGCTGTACTTTGTCTCTGAGTACGCGAGCGAAGCGTTTGCCCGTGCCATAGGAGAGCGTCCTGTCGTTAAGGCAATGCTGGCTGGTCTGGCGCTCGCCATCTGCGGCACGGTCCTGCCCTACACCATGTTTGCCGGCGAGACCCAGGCCGACGTGCTCAGGGAGACCTATCTGACCATCCCCGCCGGTGTGCTTATCGCGACCGGTCTGGTCAAGGCCATGCTGACGCCCGCCCTCATCAACCTTGGTTGGCGCGGCGGTCACTTCTTCCCGGTTATCTTCTCGGGCGTAAGTCTGGGCTATGGCCTTGCCATCCTCACCGGCGCCGATCCGGTCTTTTGCGTTGCCGTCTGCACCGCCTCGACGATGGGCGCCGTTATGCGTCAGCTCGTCATGGTCGTGGGCCTGCTGCTCATGTGCTTCCCGCTCAAGGGTATCGTCTGTATGATCATCGCCGCCGTTATCGCCGCCGGCATTCCGCTGCCCAAGCCGCTGCGCAAGTAGTACGGTTTTTCACGAGTCAATTCCAGGGGTACGAGATGATCCTGTACTTTAGCGCGACAGGGAACAGCGAGCATGTGGCGCGTCGCATTGCAGCGGCGACAAGCGACAAAGTTATGTCGATTGAGCGCTTTGATGCCGAGATCCTTCACCTTGCTGTGATGGAAGGCCCCTGTCGGCTGGGGTTTGTCGCCCCGGTATACGCCTGGGGCTTGCCGACGCCAATGATCGAGTTTTTGAAGACTGTCGACCTATCGGTTGCTGCCGGCACAAAGGGCGGCGAGCGCCCCTATACGTTCTATGTCTCGACATATGGTTCGACGACCGGGCAATCGGCCAAGTTCGCCCGCGATCTGCTACACGAGCGTGGGCTCGAGTTAGATGCGGCGATGAGCGTCAAGATGCCCGATACCTGGACGCCTGTTTTCGACCTGTCTGACCCTCAAAAGGTTGAGGGTATCAATAGAGCTGCCGAGGCGCAGATTGATGCCGTGATCGAGGCGGTGCGGGCACGCCGCACGGGCAACATGATGCGCCATCGCGTGCCTCTGTTTGCATCGTGCGCGTATCACGCAATTGGGCTGCCGCGCATGCAACAGACGAGCAGGTTTGCCGTCGATGCCGACCGCTGCATCGGCTGCGGCCTGTGTGCCAAGCGCTGCCCCATGGCGGCGATTGAGATGCGCGACGGCCTTCCCGTCTGGACAAAGCCGGAGTGCGCAGCCTGCCTTCGTTGCCTGCACTGTTGTCCCAAATTTGCCATCTCGCACGGTAAGCGCACGGCATCCCACGGTCAGTACAGGCATCCCAAGCCAGGTGTGAGGATGTAGCGGCTGCTGGCCGCGCTACTTCCAAACTGCGAGTGCTGCAGTGCCCAGGACGATGAGAGCGAGACCGATGGCGCTGCGTCGTGAGAGTTTTTCGTTGAATGCCAGGCGCGCAAATAGTACCGATACGACAATCGATAGTTTGTCGATCTGCACCACGACGCTCACCTGACCTGTGGCGATGGCGTAGTAGCACAGCAGCCACGATGCGCCAGTCGCAATGCCCGATGCCGCGAGAAATACGAGTTCGTAGCGGTCTACGTGCACGGCTTGGCCCATCTTGCCTTTAGCTGCCACGATTGCCCATGCCATAACCAGTACCACACAGGTACGGATTGCCGTGGCCAGGTTGGACTCGACGCCTTCGATGCCAACCTTGGCAAGGATGGACGTGAGCGCTGCGAACACGGCGGCGCCGAGGGCGTAAGCGAGCCAGGTCCGGTCTTGCTGCCGCTCGGGTCCGGCAGACTGCTTCTTCTCGATCATTAAAAACGTGCCGAGGGTGATGACAGCAGTTCCCACGAGCTTAACCGCAAGGTTGCTCGTCTCGCCAAAAAGCACGATGGCGATCAGTGCAGCGAGTACGGTGCTCATCTTGTCGACCGGTACGACCTTATTGACGTCTCCGATGCCCAACGCCTTAAAGTAACAGATCCACGAAGCACCGGTAGCGAGTCCCGAGAGGACGAGAAAGAGCCAAGATCTGGGTTCGATGCTGCCGATGGTTCCAATGGATCCAGAAATGCCCGCCATTGCCCAGGCGAAAACGAGCACCACGCAGGTGCGAATGGCCGTCGCGACATCGGAGTCGGTCTGCTTGATGCCGCATTTGGCCAGGACAGATGTGATGCCGGCAAAGAAAGCCGACACAAATGCTGCTGCGACCCACGACACGGGTGAAATGCCTCCCCAAAGAACGACCGCGCCAGATTTACGGCGCTCGTCCGATGATACCGTCCCGCCATGAAGCTTTGATATCGCTGTGGTGAGACAGGGGCCATAGTTCGAGAGGGCATTTGGTTAAGGCTCGAATCGAAGGTGAATGGTTTTCCTCGAAGTGAACGAGTAAATCTGGGCCCCTGGAACATGCACACTTTTTTCGAACAAAACTGCAGGATTCTTAGACAAAAACCGCAGGAATTGAGTCCTTAAAAATGTCGATG
>CAUBMI010000097.1 GCA_958436995.1 uncultured Collinsella sp. | reverse complement strand
AAAAGAATTCCTCAAGGTCAAAATAGCGATGGCTGATATTCATGACGGCAAGCTGTGGATACTCCATCTTGTCCACCTTTCGGCAAAAGGGCGCCGCAGCACAGTGTGCGCGACGCCCCCTCTTACATTGTTTTAATTATGACGGATGCCCTACTGAACACCAAGCACTCCAAAGAACGCGCCGGCGATACTCACGAGTAGGATCACGAGCATGATGAGCAGCGGATTCATCTTCTTCTTGAGCATGAGATAGACGATTCCAAACAGCCCCATCGTGACAAAGCCCGGGAAGATTCCATTGAGCAGCTCGGCGAGCGTCTGAGCTCCATCGCCCGCGCCGACCATGAGCGGAATGTCCACGGTGACCATCTCCATGGTCATAGCTCCGATCACCATGGCGCCCATGATAGAGGCCATCTTGACGATCGTGTCCATAATGCCCGATTCCTGGACCTTGCTGATCATGTCCGAGCCAAAGCGATATCCCACAAACGTCAGCAGGTAACGGATGATGTAGTGAGGGACGTTGAACACGAGCAGGAACAAAATCGGGCCAAGAATAGAGCCCTGCAGCGCCAGCGACGTGCCGACACCCGTTGCCAAAATTCGCAGTGTGCCCCAGTAGAAGGCATCGCCCACGCCGGACAGCGGTCCCATCAAAGCAAGCTTGACATTAGAGATCGCGCTCGTGTCAAAGCTATCGTCAGTAGCGTTGACCTCTTCCATTGCGGCAGCAATGGACATGGGGAGCGTCGAGATGTACGGCGTGACGTTATAGAGCTCCATATGGCGCTTGAGTGCGGCCTTAAAGTCTGCATCCTGCGGATACAGCTTGCGAAGGATCGGCATAAGGGCCCACATAAAGCCGATATGGCCCATACGCTCGTAGTTCCAGGAATGCTCATAGGGAATCGAGCGCCAGAACAGCTTCTTAAGGTCTGCGCGGGAAATCAGCCCGTCATAAGAAGACTCAAACTTAAAACTCATCGAACCCACTCCCAATCGCAGGATCCTCGGTTGCCACTGCGGGCTGCTCCGCCTTTTTCTTCTCGCCCAAAACCGTCATCGCGACGACGATGATCGCGGCAAAGATCGCCACGCCCGTCGTGCTAATGCCAAAGTAGGCGACGAGGAAGAAGCCGGCAAAGAAGAACGGAGCCACCGTTTTGTTCATAATCATCTGCGCCAGCATCGCAAAGCCGAGTGCGGGCAAGAAGGCGGCGGCGACATCCATGCCGGTCTGAACGAAATCGGGGATGATGTTGAGCAGGCTGGCAACAGCATCGGCGCCAAAGAAGAATGCCAGGGGAATAATCAGCAGGCCGCACCAGCTCTGCGCATAACCCGCGATAAGCATGTTGCGCGTGATGGCCTTGGTGTCTCCGTCCTCGACGTTTTTGTCGATACGGTGCACCAGCAGCAGCATCACCGGCTGGCCCAGGGCGGTATCGAGCGCCAGGACGATCGTTGCGATGGGAATGCCCAGGGTCAGGGCCGCCGAAGCGTCCGCACCGGCCTGCATGGCAAGCGATACGCCCAGGATAGTGCCGGAAATCGTATCGGGCGGGTTATACGCACCGACCGAGATGGCGCCGACCATGGCAAGCTCCATCGTGGCGCCCATGATGGTGCCGGTCACCACATCGCCCATGACAAGGCCGACCAACGGTCCGAGCACAATGGGGCGCTGAAGGTAACTCGTACCGGTCAGCCACTCGGAATAACCCAAAAGGGCGATCAGGAAAATCAGGATTGTCTTGATAACCATGACGGCCCCTAACCGATGACCTTCGCGGCGTCAGTCTTCGCATCTGCCGGAATCATCTGAATGAACAGCTCGTAGCCCTCGCCGAGCAGCTCTTTGACGTATGCCTCGTTTTCGGGCGTGAGAAATACGCTGGTCGAGACCTGGCGGGCATCCTCGCTAAAGGCAACATTGCCGAGGTTGATCTTCTTGACGCCCATCGCCTTGGCGACGGCACCGGCCTGCTGGATCGTCTCGCAAACCACGAAGAGCTTGTACTTGTCGGTCACACCGCTCTGAAGCGCCTTGACGGCATCCTCGGTGTTTTTGACGACGACCTTGCATCCCTCAGGCTTTGCAAGGGAAAGGGCCTGCAGGCGAAGCTTGTCATTGAGGACCGCGTCGCTCACCAACAGGATGCAGTCGGCACCCAGAGCCGAGGTCCAGCTAACGGCAACCTGGCCGTGAAGCAGTCGATAGTCCACGCGAATCATCTGAATCATGATGTGCTCCTAACGATTAAAACTCATCGAGTTCGGCCTGCCCCAGCAGGTCGTTGACGTACTTGACCTTAGTGTCGTCCGCCTCGATGATCTGGCGAATGGCCTCATCGATCGGGGTGGAGTCGGGCACGAACAGCAGCTGAATAAGGAGTGGCAGGTTCATATTGGTCACCAGGTGCGTGTTGGGGCGCGTCTGGACGATCTTGGTGAACTCGTTGTTGACGCTGCCGCCAAAGAGGTCGGTGCAAACTACGACCTCATCGTCCGCGGCAAAGCCGTCAAGAATCGCTGCGGCCTCCTTGACCAGGTCCTCGTTTCCGTCGACATACATAGACAGTGCATGGACGTTTTCGCGCTCGCCGGAGAGCAGGCCGATGCTCTCGACGATTCCAGACGCGAAGTGAGCATGGGACGCCACGATAAACTGCCTCATTCGATTCCCCTTTCTTGCGAATTTCGGCATAAAAATGCCCGGACGCATGCGCCCGGGCAGGGTGCTTCTTAAATGAGTGGTTAACTATTAGTAGTCGAACTGGTGATAGTAACGACGGTAGTTGAGGTTGTGCTTGGTGACCGTCTCGTAGTAAGCGGCAAGGCGGTCGGTGATCAGCGAGGAGAGGATCCACGGAGACACGATGACGCGGAACTCGTCGTCAAGGCCGGGGATCGCGAACTCGGCGGTGTCGATGACGTTGATGTCGGTGTCGCCGGTCACGCCGCGGGTCAGGAAGGCGCGGACGCGCTCGTCGAGCTTGCGGTTCTCGTCCTCGCCCATGAACAGGAAGACCGGGACGCCGGGCTCCACGAGCTCGAGGGTGCCGTGGAAGAAGTCGGCCGAGGTGATGTAGCGGGTGCGCTTCCACTGCATCTCCTCGAGGATGCACATCGAGAACAGGATGGTCTCGCCCCACAGGGCGCCGGAGCCGATGAACATGGTGTAGGGGGCCAGGGCGTACTTCTTGGCGAGCTCCTCGGCGCGCGGCTCGAAGCGCTTGCGGATATCGAGCATGTCCTTCCAGATGTCCTTGGTCTGCTCGATAAACAGGTCAAACTTGGGGAAGCAGCCGCGGCGGTTGAGCAGGCGCAGGCCGAAGCAGTCGGCGAGGTAGTAGCCCTTCTCGCAGCCGCCCGAACCATGGTCAGAAGCCATGGCGACGCAGTTCTCGGCGCCCACAGCCTGGCCGATGGGGCCCTCGGGCTTAGTCATGGCGTAGACGCGCACGCCCATGTCCTTCATCTTCTTGACGGCCTCGAGGACCTCGGGGGTGGTGCCGGACTCGGAGGCGGTGAGCACGACGGACTTCTCGGTCATGCGCTTGTGGCCCATGACGTTCCACTCGGCGGCGTGGATCAGGTAGACCTCGAGGTCGCGGTCGCCGAACTTGTTCATGAGGTACTCGAGCTGCATGAGCTCGTCCCAGGTGCCGCCGACGCCCATCAGGAACACGGCGTCGTAGCCCTCGTCGGCGACCTTGTCGGCGAGCGCGGTCATCTTCTTGCCGGCCTCGTAGACGTTCTTGCCGTCCTCGACGTAGCCCTCCTGGCTAAAGTGCATGATCTCGATCTTCTCGGTTTCCTTCATTGCTTTTCCTTTCTGTCTTGCACGCGAATCTATACATCGCGTTTCTTTTCGATACCAATTATAGACATACACCTAACGTGTTTTTAATACCACTTTTCAATCTGCCCCAATCCTCGGTGAACGGTCGAAATTCTCTGGTGAGTGGTATTAAATTAGAATTTGATGTATAGCTAACGCCCCTGGCGTCTCCCTTGTGTGACAAAGAACAGCGTTCCTACCAGCGCAATAATGGTCGATGCCCCAAACAATACCGTCTGGACGCCCAAAGCCTCCGCCAAAAACGGAGCCGCCAGCAGCGGCACCACGCCGGCGCTCATCAGGCCAAAACGCACAAAGCCGGTAATGCGCCCCAGGTATTTGATGTCTGCGCGCTCCTGAATCAAGATCATCTGCAGCGGCTCCAGGAACCCCCAGGCCAGACCGTTAATCGCCTGACCGATAATCGCGACCCCCAGCATATCGGTGCCCACGTACACCATGGACCCAATGCCCACGGCCATGAGCGCGCCGAGTAACAATCGTAGGTTGACATGGCGAGCAGAAAGCTTGGTCAGGATGAACGCGCCCACCGAGGAAGTGAGGCCCACGACCGAGGACAGCCAGCCCAGCCAGACGATATCCACGTTGAGCACATCGCGGTAGAACAACGACTCCAGCGAATCGAACGCGCCGAACGCAAAGAAACCCAAAAAGCCCGAGATAAAGATGAGGCGCAGGTCGTGGTCGCGAAACGTAAGTCGCGCACCCTCGGCCATGCCGCCCAGAATACCGCCCTTCGGCTTCTCCCCTTTTGCGGGAGCAACACACTCGTGACAGCCCAAGGAGAGCACGGCCACGACACCCATCATGCCCGCCATGAGCAGATAGACTGATTGCGTGGCAAAACAGCTCACGATGGCACCACCGAGCAGCGGGCCAGCGGTATAGGCGATATTGCTGTAGAACACCATGAGACCGTTCACGCGGGTACGGCCCTCGGTGGTCGACTCCAGGTATCCCGGAAACGCATGCGTGCAGGTGTTGATAAAGCCGCCCGCAAGTCCCAAGACGCACGCGGCAAACACAAGCCCGGGGACAGACAACGGCGCCAACCCCACGCCAAGCGATAGCACCGCCGTAATCACGCACGTCACAAACGACGTCCGACGCGGTCCAAAGCGATCGATGACCGAGCCCGACACCATATTGCCCACCGACGTCATAAGATTGCGCACGAGCGTAATGGCGGCAACCAAAAAGGCCGTGCCAGCCAGATCATACGTGGCCGCACCGATAAGCCCCAAAAAGTAGACCGCGTTGTTGGCGCACCACTGCAGGGACTCAATAAGAATCAGCCTGACCTCTGCCGGCGTCAGGCGCATTGCTTCGCGATCCTTCGCGAACATACGAACTCCTTCTATACAAAAAGGGGATGGAGGGCATAGGCCTGCTCCATCCCCTTTCCAGGTTGCAACGAAAATCTATGCAGCCGGGCCCTTACGCCAGCACGCCGAAGAACGCGCCGACGATGCCCACGACCATG
>CAUBMI010000096.1 GCA_958436995.1 uncultured Collinsella sp. | reverse complement strand
GCCCTGGCGTCAAGGTCGATCCCGCTATCCAGCGCGACTTCCTGGCTGAGTAACTGCTAGTTACTGCCTGAGCAAAGCAAGCATTGCTAAAGAAACCCGGTTCTGCCTTGTGCAGGACCGGGTCTCTTGCTATCGCGTCAAAAGCACCACAAAGGGGACGGTGTCCCCTTTGTGGTGGTTACCAGGGGGTTCTGGCGGTTGAGGACTCGATGGCCTCGTGGCGCTTGAGCTCGCGGCGCATGGTTTGCGAATTGAGCCAGGCTGCTTGCCAGCCACGGATGGGGTAGCGCGTCTCGTCGAGTTCAAACTGCGTATAGCCGCAGGCGTTGATGATCGTTGCCCCGCATGCGTGCTGACGCTCGCGCTGAAAATCGCAACCGTAGCTTTGGTGCACATGCCCGTGCACCATGTAGTCGGGATTCCAGGATTCGAGTGCCGTGTTAAAGCATTCGAATCCTCGATGCGGTAGATCATCCAGATCGCCCATACCGGCGGCGGGTGCATGGGTAAGCAGAATGTCGCACCCGCCGACCATCCTAACCTTACGCGACAGCTTACGCATGCGCTTGGACATCTCGCGTTCGGTGTACATGTTGGCGCCGTCGCGATAACGCATGGACCCGCCAAGGCCCGCAATGCGAATCCCTCGGTACGTGTACACGCTGTCTTCTACGCAGATACATCCGCCCGGTGCATGACGTGCGTAGCGGTCATCGTGATTGCCGCGCACGTAGATGAGCGGTTTGTTGATGACCGTGACCAAAAACTCAAGATAGTCCGGGTCCAGATCGCCGGCGGACAAAATCAGGTCGACGCCCTCAAAGCGTTCCTTGCGAAAGCACTCCCAAAGGCATCGTTCTTCGGTATCGGCTATGGCAAGGATTTTCATAGGACAGGGACTTTCGGCTCATCGTCGAGCTGCGGAATGGTGCCTACCACGTTGTCCGCTAGCCAATTCATCTCGACAATCTGCGTGCTCGGCAGCGGAGGGAAGCCTTCGATCTGTACCACGCCGTTCTGGCTGTGGAGCTCGCCGCCAAAGGGGTTGATGGAGCCCTCGACAATGCCGTTGCGGAGCAACTGCACGAGTTTGCGCGTCTGGTAGGGTAGACCCGGAGCGTAACGGATGTCGATAACGCCGGAGCTCATGCCGTACCAGTAGTTGACGGCGCGCACTTGGTTGTCGTCGCTGGTCTCGTCCCACGTGCCGTGCAGAAGGCTGCGAACGATGAGCTCGTAGTAACGGCCCCAGTTCCATACGGGCATGGCGATGCCGGTGACTTTTCCGTCGACCAAGCGGTGAAGCCCGTAGGCCGTTGGGTCTTCGAGCGACTTTGACATGTCAGCGCCGGTCATGACGCTCACGCCTTCGCGGCACATGGTCTCGGCAAGACCACCGGCTGGCACATCGCCCCAGGTGAGGATTACCTGCGCGCGGGGGTCGAGCAGCGAGGCGCCAATCGCAAATGCGTTGATCTCGCTGAGTGCGCCTGAGGCGAAGACCGACGCGTGGTAACCGATGCGGTGGTTGTCCGCCATGCTGGCGGCAAGGGCGCCCAGGAGAAACTTGGCCTCGTACATCTTGCCAAAGTACGAGCGTACGCTTTGATGGGGAAGGCCGATAGAGCAGTTCAGGAACCGAACCCGGGGATACTCAACGGCAGCCCTGAGCGTGTATTCCATCAGGCGGTGCGAGGTCGAGAAGATGACGTTTGCTCCATGTTTGACAGCCGTTTCCACGGCGGCGTAGAACACATCCGGATCGTGACAGTCCTCGAACGCCTCGGTGCGCACGATACCGCCAAAGTGCTCATCGAGATACTGACGCCCTTGGTCGTGCAGGCTGTCCCAGCTCGACGTCGCACAGGGGAACTCATGAATAAAGGCGATGCGCAGGGGGTTGGCCGCCGAATAGACGGTCTTGCCCATAAAGAAGTTGAGCACGCCGGAGGTGGACTTGGCGGGCGTCTCCTCCTCGTCGATGCTCGGTGCTTCGACGAGATCGACCTTGTCCTCGTCATTTTTGCCGGCGATGACCAGCTCGCGCCAAATCTTGCAGAGGCGGTTTACGACGATATCCGTCGGCGTATCCAGCAGGCGGTCCTGGTTGTACACATTGAGGTAGACGAGCATGGCGTCGGCAGGCGTAATGTCCAGGTGGTCGCCGCCTGCGCGAAGGTAGGCACGCTTAAAGAGCAGGAAGGTGTGGCGCAGGTAGTCGACCTTTTTCTGCGGCCATTTTTCGATAAGGTTCTGACCGAGCATCTTGGCGAGCGTTTCGTAGCTTCCCTCATGCGAGAACTCGATCTCGTATAGGGGGCAGACGCGCCAAAACGCGCAGAACTCGCCGTACAGGCGGCTTTCGACGGAATCCCATTTGCCGGGGTAGAGACGGGTGACCTTGGCCGAAACCGTCGGGGCGTCCAGGAATTTGAGGACACTGAC
This sequence comes from uncultured Collinsella sp., assembly GCA_958436995.1. Lineage (GTDB taxonomy): Bacteria > Actinomycetota > Coriobacteriia > Coriobacteriales > Coriobacteriaceae > Collinsella. The sequence continues at coordinate 2,945 of CAUBMI010000096.1, read as the reverse complement.
GCGCTTGTTGCCCTCTTGGACGTAAAACCGATGCATGAACTCGGTTACGATGACGGGATCGCGATAGCCCTCGGTCACCTGGATGTCGTAGAGGTTGGACCACTTGCGGGCGAACTCGGTGCTAAACGGCAGCAGGGGCATAAAGTTGCACGAAAAGGCGGACTGACGGCCCTTGGTAACCGTACCGACGACCATTTCGAGCGGAATATCCCGCAGGCCGACGTTCTCTCGCTGACCTAAGGGGAGCTGAGCAACCAAGCTATCGAGGTCCGTAAGGTATGGATGCTCGCTTTGGCTGATGGCGCGACGACGCCCTTGCTCGCCGCGTTTGCGTGCTTGACGATAGGCCTCTTCCATCGTTTTGCTCCCTTAGTCGTTTAAACAACTATATATACCATGGTACCACGAATGAAAACCACCACAAAGGTGCTTGTCCCCTTTGTGGTGGTTTAGGCAATGATGGGGGCGATGGCGCGGATGCAGGCGTCGGCAGCGGTGAAAGTGGTGCTGTCGTCGCTGACGATAAAGATGATCTTTCCTTTGATGCCAAAGTCGCCGATCTCGCTAAAAAGCACGTAGGGCTCCTTGTCAAAGCCCGAGATGGGAAGCACGGCGGCCTTGGTGGCGCTGGTCAGCTCGTCTGCCAGCACGTCAAGGGAAGCCCACTTAGACGTGTCCTTTACGGCAACGGGCACGGCCACGCGCCCAAAGGGCATCAAATGCACGAGCGTGTTCTTGGAGATATTTGAGTTGGGGACGATGATGGTTTGCCCGCAGGCGTCCTCGATGGTCGTATGACGCCAGGTGATGTCCTGGACCACGCCCGATACGCCGCCGACCTCGATATTGTCGCCGGGTTTGATGATGCCCATAAAGGTCACCTGCATGCCGCCGATAAGGTTTGATAGCGTGTCCTGAAAGCCGAGCGAGATGGCGATGCCGCCGACGCCAAGAGCGGCGACAAGCGCGTTTGCGTTAATGCCAAAGCAGTTGTCGAGGATAAAGCTGCCGCCGATCATCCAAATGACGGCACGCGCGATGTTGATGAAGATGCTCGATGCGGGAAGCGGGTTGTCGTCACGGTTGAGTAGGTGGTGCAGGGTCTTGGATGCCACCTTGGCGGCGATGGCGGTGACTATTACCAAGATGACGGCCCAGATGATGTTGTGGACCCAGCGCTGCTCAAAGAAATGAAGAATCGGTTCAAACAATTCCATGTAGGGAAAACCTCCTAATGATCGTTCAACCATGATACCCACCAAGAAGCCCGTCCGATCAAATTTCGGACGGGCTTCTGTGCTCGATATGAGGGTTAGCGAAAACCGCCGCAAAGGTGGTTATCCCTTTGCGGCGGTTTTGACGTTTGCGCAGATAAAACCTGCCAAAATAAACCTGTCCCTTATTGGCAGGTTTTAGCTCAGCAGCATGCGGTCGTTGGCGAGCTCGCCGCCCGAGACCTCCTCGAACTTCTGCAGCAGGTCGGCTACGGTGAGCGACTTCTTCTCATCGCCCGCCACGTCGTAGATCACGTGGCCTTCGTGCATCATGATCAGACGGTTGCCCAGACGGATGGCGTCGTTCATGTTGTGCGTGACCATGAGAGTGGTCAGGTGGTTCTCGTCGACGATCTCCTCGGTCAGGTTGAGCACCTTAGAGGCCGTCTTGGGGTCGAGGGCCGCGGTGTGCTCGTCGAGCAGCAGCAGGCGCGGCCTGGTGAGTGTGGCCATCAGCAGGGTGAGTGCCTGGCGCTGGCCGCCCGAGAGCAGGCCGACCTTAGCGTTGAGACGCGTGTCCAGACCAAGGTCCAGGCGCTTGAGCAGCTCAACGTACTCATCTTTCTCGGCCTTGGTGACGCCCCACGAAAGGCCGCGACGCTGGCCACGGCGCTTGGCGAGGGCCAGGTTTTCGGCGATCTGCATGTCGGCAGCGGTACCGCGCATGGGGTCCTGAAACACGCGGCCCAGGTACTTGGCGCGCTGCGACTCGCTCAGGCGCGAGATGTCGGTGCCGTCGAGCTCAATAACGCCCGAATCGAGCGGGTACACGCCGGCGATCATGTTGAGCAGCGTGGACTTGCCGGCGCCGTTGCCGCCGATCACGGTTACAAAGTCGCCGTCATTCAGGGTGAGGTCGACGCCGGTGAGCGCGCGCTTCTCGGTGACGGTGCCCTTGTTAAAGGTCTTCTTGACGTGCGAGAGCTTAAGCATCTGCCTCATCTCCCTTCGTGTAGGAGCTGCGGAGCTTATAGCGCTCCCAAACCACGGGCACGCACAGAGCCACAGCGACAATCACGGCGGAGAGCAGCTTCATGTCGTTGGCGTCCATGCCCAACTGCAGCACGATGGCGCGGATAAGGAAGTACACCACGGAGCCAAAGACGGCGGAGGCAAGACGGACGCTAAACTGCGTGAGGCCGCCGGGCAGCAGACGGCCGAGCACCTCACCGATAACAATGGCGGCAAGACCGATAACGATGGCACCGGTGCCCATACCAATGTCGGCATACTTTTGGCTCTGGCAGATGAGCGCGCCCGAAAGGCCGATGAGGGCGTTGGAGAGCACGAGAGCGATCATCTTGGTGGAGTTGGTGTTGACGCCCAGAGCGCGGATCATGTACTCGTTGTTGCCGGTGGCGCGCAGCGCCGAGCCGATCTCGGTGCCAAAGAACCAATACAGGATGGCAACGATAGCCACGGCGAGCAGGATGCCCAAGATGATGGCAACGGTGGACTGCGGCAGACCGGTCATATTGCTGACGGCCGAGAACACGGTGCCCTTGGCAAGAATGGGCGTATTGGACTTGCCCATGATGCGCAGGTTGATGGACCACAGGCTGATTTGGGTGAGGATTCCGGCGAGGATCGCGGGAATCTCAAAGACGGTGGTCAGAATGCCCGTGACGGCGCCCGCGATGGCGCCGGCGCACATGCCGGCCAGCACGGCGA
>CAUBMI010000095.1 GCA_958436995.1 uncultured Collinsella sp. | reverse complement strand
AGTTCGATGAGGAGAAGGCAAAAAGGAATGGCTACAACGTAGATGACCTCTACGACTGCGTGGGAGAATACGCGGAGCAAATGGGTAACGTCCGCATAGGCCTTGGCACTTGGCAGGCAAAGAACCGCGAGGTGCAGTTCGGAGCGCAGTGCCCTGTTTGCGTCGCCCTTTCTAAACAGCCTTGGGTCATGCAGAACATTAAGTCTTGGCGTACCTATGAGGACATGAATGAACCGGAGGGCGAAGACTACCTACAGATAATCCGGGATATCAGCCCGGAACGCGTTTTCGACTAGGAATTGGGAAGGGAAACACCGATACGATGGCGAGCTACACGCTGGATGTTTTCTAGGACGGCGACTTCCCGCTCCACACGTGCGGGTAGGCGGGTCAATGCAGCAATCGGTGACCACGGGGCGGCGTGCTCCGCGAAGCGGATCTGAGCCGACTCGTTCACCGAGTGCGGAATTGACGCGGCGGGCGAGCGCGAAAGCAGACTGGGGCAAGGGTCGATGGGCACAGCTGCCCATCGACCCTTCCTTTGCCCGCCACGCACGCGCCGCCGCGTGGCGCCAAGCCGAGCCGACAGGCGGGCGCGGAGCCACCCCGCGGTGGCGGAGTCGGCAAGGGCGAAGCCCGCGCAGCAGCCGAATGGCTGCGGAGTGCCCCGCAGGGCGCAGGAGAAGTGGGTATTACGTTCACGTGATACCCACTTCTCCAATTGCGCTACTTTCGGGAAAGTAGCAAAGCCACTATACTCTGCCCGTGAAAGGTGTTTGCGCGGTGCCGCCGCCGCGCAGCTTGGTATTCGATGTTCAGGCTCTCGCGGTGCCGCCGCCGCGAGGAGGATGGTGGTATCGCATGGCGCTCTCGATGTCGGTTTCGGCCGGTGCCCACAACGCCCGGCACAACACGGATTTGGCCTATCGCGCCAACCTGAGGAACGTCGAAGCGGATTTGAGTGTCGGCAACATCTCGATTCGCGATACCCCGATTGCGGAAGCGTACGAGACGGTTTTCGGCGATTCGCTCAGGGCGTACAACGCGAAGCAGAAATCGAAGGGGCATCCAGAGCGATGCATCGGCGACTATCTCTCGAAAATCGAGAAGGCCTATTCCGAGGATTCGGCGAGGGTCAAATCGGGCGACAAGGGGCGCGTGAACGTCCCGAAGCCGTGCTACGAGTACGTCCTGCAAATCGGGAACCGCGACACGTTCGGCGGTGAACTCGACAACGGCAGGGCCGAGGAGATTTTCAGGGAGACCGCCGATTCGATTCGCTCGAAGACGGAGGGCGCAATCGAGTGGTTCCAAATAGCCGTCCATTTCGACGAGAAGGACGGAACGCCGCATATGCACATGGCGGGGATTCCGTATGCGACGGGTTGCAAGCGCGGCCTTTCGACCCAGGTGTCGATGGGCGGTGCGCTCAAGACCCTCGGTCTCGCCCGCCTGCCCGATTTGCAGAACCTCATGATGGCCGAGCTTGAGCTGGCGGCATCGAGGAACGGCATCGAGCGCGACCGCATGGACTGCCACAGGCGGCACGTCGATGTGCCCGAGTGGAAGCAGCTGCAACGCGACCTGTCGGCCGCGAGCGCGCAGCTCGAAGCGAAGCGAAGCGAGGTGTCCGAACTCGATTCCGCAATCAGCGAGAAGTCGGCCGAGGTCGAGCGGCTCGATCAACTCATCGAAAGGCGAAGCCGCAAGCTCGAATCGCTCACCAAGGCGCTCGCGGAAATCGATTCGCGGCTCGACTCGCTTGTATCGAACATCGCCGAAATCGCGCACGCCTTCGCGCTCAAGATTTTCGACCGGCCGTTCCAAGTCCTCGAAAGCGTCGCGGACAACCCGGTCATCGACAGCCGTGCGTTCCGGGCTGCGGTCGAGAGGGCGCGGGAGAGTTTGAAGCCGAGGGACGAGCGCAAGGCCGTCGATGCGGCGGCGAAGGCGGTCAAGGCCGAGGTGCAAAGGCTCGCTCCGGAACTCGATGGGCTTGCCGCCGAAGCGCGTGACATGAGGGCATCGGAACATTCTCTCGATACGGGTCGCTCAAGGGGTGGGGAGCAGGCGCGCCCCGAGACCTTGGGCGGCGATTCAATCGGTTGACGGGTGCTTCCTCATTGCATGGCGGGCGGTGCTGTGGTGCAATACGTGCCAGACACTTTGCCAGACACTTTGCCAGACACTTTCTAGACAGGAGCCAGCACCTTGGCCAAGGTTAAGAAGACCTTCCGAATCGAGGAAGACGCATACGATGAGCTGGTGGAACTCTCCGCCGGGTGGGGAGTCGCGCAGGGTGCAGCCATCGAGCGTGCCATACGTCTTGCCAGACAGATGCCAGACACTTTGCCAGACACTTGCCAGACAGGTGCCAGCACTCACGGCGGCGGTGATTCGGCGGCTGTCGCGGCACTAATCGAGCAGCTCGCCGTCAAGGATGCCCAGCTCGCCAAGAAGGACGAGCAGATAGCCAAGCTCATGGAGACGGTGGCGGACAGCACCAAGGCCGTGCAGGGCGCTCAGGCGCTCCACCACGAGACGGCGCAGACGCTCGCGCTTGAGTCCACCGAGCAGAAGCAGAGCCGCTGGCAAAGGCTCAAGAGGGCTTGGATGGGGATATAGCGGGGCAGCGGGTGCCATAGGTTAGGGGCGGCGTGTTCCGCGCTTGCGCGGATCTGAGCCGCCCCGCCCTCGCCGGCTCGGCTACTCGTCCCCTTCGAGGACTTTGACCCTGTTGGCGATTAGCGTCAGCGGTATGAGCGTCGCGCGAACCTTGTCCATGTCGTCTTCCTTCGCCGCGTCGGTCAGCATGTCGAGGACTAGGCGAACCTGTTCTTGGCATGTCATCCTGTCGAACTCCTCGGCGATGCCCATTGCTTCCTCGAACTCCTCGTTGTCGGTCATGTTTCTCCTCCGGTTGTCTGGTATTTCGTAACGATAATATCAGTTCGTATTACCGAAATGTGGTATTATCGTATCGTAATACGAACGATTGGAGCACCGTGAACAAGGTCTTCGTGCTCGACCGGGTCACCGAAAGGCACCCGGACGTGAGCAAGGACGATGCGAGGTTCGCGTGGGAGCACGTCAAGCGCAGTATGCCAAGGCTCGGCACCGAGCCGCCCGAGTTCGTCGGCATCGGCCTAGACAGCCGTGGCAGGGCGATTGAGCTTGTCGTGGTGCTGAACGAGTCCACGGGCGACTGGCTCATCAAGCACGCGCAGACCCCGCCGCAGGAACGAATCAAGAGGGAACTCGGCTTCGGGAGGAGGAAGTCATGAACGACAGCGAGCTTTGCAAGATGTTCGGCACGACCGTCGAGCAGGTCGAGTCCGATTGCGAGAAGTACGAATCCGGTGATTTCTCCGGCTGGGAGTTCGGCAAGCCCATCGACGGCAGGCCGAAGGCAGCCATGAGGACCACCTCGCTCAAGTTCTCCGAGACCGAGCTGACGGCTATCGACAACGCCGCCAAGCGGCTCGGCCTGACGCGCTCGGCGTTCATCCGCAGGGCGTGCGACAACGAGATTATGGCTATAGCCTAGGCCGGTCGTAAGGGGGTCGGAGAATGGCACCGACCCCCTGCTTTTTGGGCTGTTTGTACCAAAAAATCAGTGATAATATAGGCGGACTGTACGCCCTCAGTTCCGGGAGGGGAGGGCTTTCGGATGGGTCTCCGCGAGGGGGCTTTTCTTCTGGCTCTAGGTGTACAATAAATCTATTGATAATATAACGTGCCTATGAGGGCTTCCGGGGTGGGTTTCGAGGGAGCCTTTTCTTCCGGTTCAGGTGTACAATAAATCTATTGATAATATAACGTGCCTATGAGGGCTTCCGGGATGGGTTGGTGAGCGGGTTGTCTCTTGAGTCTGTTCTTCTCGAGTACGGGGCTTCCGAGGTGTCGGCCATGGAAGTCTACTCGGACATCTTCCAGCTTGGCGATGGCTTCATCCAGACGGAGGGCGAGCCGGGTGGGCTGCACAAGGCCAACCCGATAATCCTCGGCTCGTTCGGCGGGCATTACGACAGCGACGGGAAGCTCGTCGGAGACAGGAGACGCCGCCGAATCCTGTTCGAGGACACGTTCGAGGAGACCCTTGCCGAGTTCCGCGATGCGAACTGGGCGATAACGAACGGTCTCACCTACTGGGGCAGGGCGAACACCGCCGACGCGCAGAGCAAGATGTGCGCCATGATTTTCGACCTCGACGGGCAGGATGACGGCACGCTCACGGCCTTCCTGTACAACTGCCGAAGCGACTACCCTGTTTATCCCGAGCCGAACTACATCATCCTGAGCGGCCACAACGTTCATCTGTACTACGTCCTCGAGGAACCCGCCGACCTATACCCGAACACCAAGAGCCTGCTGAAGGACATGAAGTACCACCTGACCGACAGGATGTGGAACAAGCATACGTCGAGGGAATGGGAGCACCCGCAGCATCAGGGCATCAACCAAGGGTTCCGCGTCATCGGCGGCAAGACGAAGGACGGCGGCACGGTCAGGGCGTTCGCGGTCAACACGCACCCCTTCTCGCTCGAAGAGCTGAACGACTTCCTTCCCCCGGAACAGCAGGTAGACCTGTCGAAGAAGTGGAGGGAGACGAGGTACACGCTCGAACAGGCCAAGGAGAGATTCCCCGAGTGGTACGAGAAGGTCATCGTCGGCGGCGGACGCGCCGACGGCTCGTGGGATGCCAAGGAAGACCTCTACAACTGGTGGCTGCGCAAGATACGCGCGGGTGCGACGTTCAGCCATAGGTACTTCTGCCTGATGGCTCTGGCGATATACGCCGTGAAGTGCGGCATCACCGACCGCGAGCGCGTCAAGGCGGACATGGATTCGCTGGTGCCGTTCCTGGATTCGGTAGACACCGAGCACCCGTTCGGCAACGACCATGAGGTCGAGAACGCTCTCGAATGCCTCGACCTGCGGTACAAGAAGTTCCCCATCAAGGACTTGGAGAGGATATCGGGAATAGCGATCCCGAAAAACAAGCGGAACTACAGGAAGCAGGCGCTGCACCTCAGAATGGCGCGTTCGAACCTTGAGATTCTGAGCGAGGATGCCGGTCATGCGTTGCAAGGTCGGCCGAAGGGAAGCGGTGAGAAGCGCGAGCTGATTCGCTCCTATGCCCGGGAGCACCCGGATGCCAACCACTCGGACATAGCAAAGGCGCTGGGCGTGTCGAGGTCTACCGTCATCAAGTGGCTGAGGGGCTGGAGGTGCGACACCGACGGCCTGCCCGACGGCGCGTGGTACGAGGATGGTCATATCCACGTCGATATGACGGAGCCGGAATCCAAGGAAGGTGAGTGATATGGCAATGGAACCTTGGCGCTTCACCATCGAGTTCGATGAGGAGAAGGCAAAAAGGAATGGCTAC
>CAUBMI010000094.1 GCA_958436995.1 uncultured Collinsella sp. | reverse complement strand
ACAGCGCCAAACGGAGTACGAAACTGCGGCAGACGGCTGTTGTGAATCAATCTCATAATTCGGTCCAGTTCAATAGAATCACGGCCTGCGGGCCATGGGCTTTACGCACTGGATGTAAGTATATCTTTTGTACACAGGCTGTATAAACAACATCCGTTTACCATCGGCGAACGGTTGTCCTAGAAAATCGTTTTACCACCCAAATTACCGCGATATTCAAATGTGCCTATACCGATACTATTTGTAGCCAAACAAAAGTAACCCGGTTTACTACGACGAATTGAATGATCTCAACCAGGGTCATTTTGGTGATATTAAAACCGCAGGTAGAGGCGTTGCCAATTTCGTAGATTACCCGCCGTGGTCGGCTGGAGCCATTTTGTCGTAGTAAACCGGCCCTCTTTTTAATACAGAAGTTCAACCAAGATGAGGGCGCCTGGTAGGGGCGCCCTCATCTTGCGTTGGATTAAGTTTTAATCGTCCGGATTAGTGGCGCTTGCGGGTGGCCGTTGCCTTACGGACGGAGGTCTTCTTGGTCGGTGCCTTTTCCTCAGCCTGAGCGGCGGGGGAGACCGGGGTATCCTTTGCGGGCTCGGCCTTTGCCGTAGCCTTCGGAGCGGTCTTGACCTCAGCGGCCTTTACTGCGGTCTTGTCCTCGTCCTTAGCCTCTGCCTTGGGAGCAGCAGCCTTGGTCGTGGCCTTTTTGGCCGTCGTCGTAGCGCGCTTGCGCGTGGTGGTTTTGGCGGCCGGCTTTGCCTCGACAGCTACCTTGGCCTTGGGCTCGGAGGGCGCCTCCTCGACCTTGACGGCGGGCTTTGCAGCGGCCTTCGGGGTCGTCTTCGCGGCGGCTTTCGTCGTAGCAGCCTTGGTCGTCGTCGACTTCGCGGCCGTGGCCTTCTTAGCGGTCGTGGTCTTGGTCGTGGTCGTCTTCTTGGCAGCGGTCTTGGCCGGAGCCTTTGCCGCGGGCTCGGCCTTTACCTCGGGAGCGACCTCGGCCTCGGCGGCCTTTTTGGCAGCGGCGGTCGTACGCTTGCGCGTAGTCGATGCCTTGGCAGTAGTTGCCTTAGCGGCGCTAGTCTTGCTAGCAGCGGCCTTCGTGGTCGTGGCCTTCTTAGCCGTCGTCTTGCGGACCGTCGTCTTCTTGGCGGCAGGCTTCGCGTCGGGCTTAACTTCGGCCTTGGCCGCCGGCTTCTCCTCGGCCTTGGGCTCCTCAGCGGCAGCGGGCTCATCGACAGCTGCAACATCAGTCACACCCGCCGGCCTCTCAATCTCCGGGTGCATAAAGAAGTACAGGTCCAGATACTTGTCGGCCGAGCGCGTCCAGCTAAAGTCCTGGCTCATGGCCTGCGTGACCAGCTGGTTCCAAGCGTCGCGGTTATCCCAGAACAGGCGCGCCGCGCGGAAGACCGCGTCGCCCATCTCGTCGCCATTAAAGTTGCTAAACGAGAAGCCCGTACCCTCGCCGGTAAACTCGTTATACGGGATAACGGTGTCCTTCAAGCCACCGGTCTCGCGCACGATTGGCAGGGTGCCGTAGCGCATGGCGATGATCTGCGACAGACCGCAGGGCTCAAACTTCGAAGGCATCAGGAACATGTCGGCGGCAGCATACATGCGCTGCGACAGTGCCGGATCGAATTCGATGCGCGCGGCCATGGTGCCAGGGTACTTGTCCTGGAAATAGCGCAGGCCGTCCTCGTAGTCGCGGTCGCCGGTTCCCAGCACGGCCACCTGCACGCCGCCCGCCAGGATGCGGTCGAGCGCGTACATGACCAGGTCCATGCCCTTCTGGCGCGTCAGGCGCGTGACCATCACCATAAGTGGGCGGTCGTCGCGAACCTCGAGCCCCAGTTCTTCCTGCAGCTTGGCCTTGCACACGGCCTTGCCGGAACGGTCGTCAACCGTGTAGTTGGCGGCAATGCGCTTGTCAGTTGCCGGGTCAAAGGCCGCCACGTCAATGCCGTTGAGGATGCCCTGCAGCGCGTAGGAACGCTCGCGCAGCACGCCGTCCAAGCCCTCGCCAAACTCGGGTGTCTGGATCTCGCCCGCATAGGTGGGGCTCACCGTTGTGATGGCATCAGCATAGTGCAGCGCACCCAGCATATAGTTGATGCTGCAAGCGTCGCAACGCAGCTGCGAGGCGGCCGCCGGAATATGCGCCACACCCAGGATGTCCTCCATCACGGTGTCGCTAAACTGGCCCTGGAACGCCACGTTGTGGATCGAGAACACGGTCTTGACGCGGTCGTACAGCGGCAGGCCCTGGTAGAACTCGCGCAAGAACACGGGCGCCAGCGCCGTCTGCCAGTCGTTGCAGTGCAGGATGTCGCACTCAAAGCCGGCCGGCAGGTGCTGCAGGCTCTCGGTGATGGCCTTGGAGAAGAACGCAAAGCGCTCGCCGTCGTCAAAGAAGCCGTACGGATAGTCGCGCGCAAAGTAGCGCTCGTTGTCGATGAACATATAGGTGACGCCGTCGTGCTCGAGCTTCTCGAGCCCGCAGTACTCGTTGCGCCAGCCCAGGCTTACGTAAAAATCGGAGAAGTGCTCCATCTGCACCATATACTCGTCCTTGATGGTGGCGTACTTGGGCACCATCACGATAACTTCGGCGCCGGCGCGCACAAGCGCCGCAGGCAGCGAGCCCGCCACGTCGCCCAGGCCACCGGTCTTCACAAACGGTGCGCACTCGGCCGAGGCAAACACGATCTGCATCTTTTTGCTGGAATCAGCCATATTGTCTCCCATGTTGCAATTCGAGAATAGCCGCCTGGCGCTAACCGGGCGGCTATTCTACATGTTACGAGCGATGTTGCGGTGCCAACGTTAACGTACGATGGTGGTGTCGGAAGTTAACGGAGCCTTGCCCAGCACCAGGATGTTCTCGGGCGTGCCGCGAAGCTCGGTGTTGGTGGGAACCACGTTGTTCTTGTCCAGAATGGCGTTCTCAACGCGGGCGCCGCTCTTGATGATGCAGCTCTGATTGATGATCGAGTTGGTCACCGAGGCGCCTTCCTCAACCACAACGCCGCGCGACAGGATCGAGTTGCGCACGGTGCCCTTGATGATGCAGCCCGCCGAGATGATCGAGTTGCACGCGTGGCTGCCGGTCGCATAGCGCGAAGGCGGCACGTCGTGAGCCTTGGTCAGGATCGGGCGCTCGGGATCGAAGAGCTGGTCGGCCACGGTCTGGTCGAGCAGGTCCATGCTGCGGCGATACAGCGACTTCTCGCTAAACACGCCCACGACCTCGCCCTTGTACTCGTAGCTGCACACGTCGATGTTGCCAAAGTCGCCCTGAAGTGCCTCGAGCAGGTCCAGATAGTCAGCGGCCTGATAGTGATCGATGATCTCGAGCAGCGTCTCGCGGTTGACGATGCAGCAGTCCATAGAGGCGTTGTCGCCGTACACGACGCCGGCGCTCACGCCCGTCAGACGACCGTTCTCGTTAATTTCGAGTTTGGTCTCGTCATCGACGTTGCGCGTAGCCTTGCAGTACACCACGGTCATCTGGGCACCGGAGTTCTCGTGCGCGTCGATGATGGTGTTGAGGTCCATGTTAAAGATGATGTTGGTGCCCATCATCACAACATAGGGCTTGTCCGAGCGCTGGAACAGCGTCTTGTTGGAAATGATGTCGCGCAGCAGGAAGCGCATGCCGCCCTTGGTGGTGCCATACGCGTTGCCGGGCACCATGAACAGGCCGCCCTTCTTGCGGTCCAGGCCCCAGTCCTTGCCCGAGCCCACATGGTCGATCAGCGAGCGATAGTTGCCCGGCATGACGACACCGACGGTCTTAATGCCGGCATTCATCATGTTGGACAGCGGGAAGTCGATCAGGCGGTAGCGGCCCAAAAACGGAACGGACGCGATGGGGCGGTCCTTGAGCAGCACGCTGCCGTAGGTCGAAGAGTAGTTAGCGGTGATATAACCGATGGCCTTGCGATTGATCATCGGATCATTCCCCCTTCCCGATAACGACGTCATTTCCAACGACGGCCGTATCCTTGGTGGTATCGACAGAGCCGAGCTTCACGCCCTCTTCGACCGTGGAGTTCTCGCCCAAAATAGCGCGGCAGATGTGCGCGCCGCTCTTAACGTGCGCACCCGGCAGTAGCACGGAGTCCTCGACCACGGCGCGCTCCTCGATGATGACATCGGTCGAAATGATCGAGTGGCGAGCGGTGCCGTAGATCTTGCAGCCGTTGGAGACCAGGCAGTCGTCCAGGCGGCCGTCCGGGCCAATGTAGTGCGGCGGACGCGTGGTGATGTTGGACATGATGGGGAAGTGCTTGTCAAACAGATCGAACTCGGGGTTGTTGCCCAGCAGGTCCATCGAGGTCTCGTGGAAGCTGGCGATGGTGCCGACGTCCTTCCAAAAGCCGTGGAACTCGTAGCTGTACAGGCGCTTGCCCTCGCCGAGCAGCTTGGGGATGATGTCCTTGCCAAAGTCGTGGCTCGAGCGCTGGTCTAGAGCGTCCTCTTCGAGCGCCTCGATCAGCACGTCGGCCGAGAAGATGTAGATGCCCATGGACGCGAGATTCGAATCGGGCTTATCGGGCTTCTCGGTGAACTTGGTGATGCGGCCGTCCTCGGGGTCGGTGGTCAGGATGCCAAAGCGGCTGGCCTCCTCCCACGGCACGGGCATAACGCTCACCGTGAGGTCGGCGTTGTTCTCAATGTGCGTCTTGAGCATCTTGCGGTAGTCCATGCGATACAGGTGATCGCCCGAAAGAATCAGGACGTACTTGGGGTCGTTGGCCTTGATGTAGTCCAGGTTCTGCGTAATGGCGTCGGCCGTGCCCGCATACCATGCGCCGCCGGTCTGCGTCTCGTACGGCGGCAGGATCGAAACGCCGCCGTCGCGGCTGTCTAGATCCCAAGCCTCGCCAGAGCCCACGTAGGCATGCAGCAGGTAGGGGCGATACTGTGTCAGAACGCCCACCGTGTCGATACCCGAGTTGGAGCAGTTGGAGAGCGAAAAGTCGATAATGCGGAACTTGCCACCAAAGCTAACCGCCGGCTTAGCGATCTTTTGGGTGAGTGCCCCCAATCGGCTGCCCTGTCCTCCTGCGAGGAGCATCGCGATGCATTCTTTCTTACTCATCGATTTCTCCTTCTGTCATCGATGTTCCTAAACCCATTAGCGACGGGCGCGGCGCAACGTCACGCCCGTCGAGTAATGCCGTGCTGGCATAGGGGAACTCGCGCGCCTTTACGCGTGCCAGATCTCGTCGCGGTACTCACGAATGGTGCGGTCGCTCGAGAACCAGCCGCTCGAGGCGGTGTTGAGCAGGGCCTTGCGGTTCCAGGTCTCCTGGTCACCATAGCTGTTCGTGAGCTTTTCCCATGCATCCACGTAGCTACGGAAGTCGGCCATGACCAGGTCGGGGTCGTTGTTGTTCATGAGCTCGTTATAGATGCTCTCGAAGTTGCCCGAAAGACCCGCAAACGTGTTGTCCTTGAGCTCGT
>CAUBMI010000093.1 GCA_958436995.1 uncultured Collinsella sp. | reverse complement strand
ACAACCTTGACCGCCGCAACCACGCCTAAAAGTAAGTCAACCGCCGCCGCGCTCTTCCCCGCGCGCACCAAGCTCTGCCTGGCGTTGCTCGTGCTGTTGGGATTCTCGCTCGGCTGCTCCGAGTTCGTGGTCATCGGCATCGAAAGCGACCTGGCGACGGAGCTCGGCATCTCGCTTGCCACAGCGGGCCAGCTCATCAGCGTGTTCGCACTCGTCTACGCCATCGCTACGCCGGTGCTTGCGCTCAGCACGGGACGCTTCCGCCGCTACCGGCTGCTCGTGTGCTACAGCATCGTCTTTGTGCTCGGCAACCTGGTCATGGCGTTGGCGCCCAACTTCCAGGTACTGTTTATCTCGCGCATTGTCCTGGGCTCTGTCTCGGGCGCACTGCTCGCCGTGGGCGTGACGTACATCCCCGAGCTGCTGTCCCCGCAGCAAACTTCGCTTGCCATCTCGGTGGTGTACGGTGCGTTTTCCGTGGCGATGGTCTTTGTCACTTCGATCGGCAAGTTTGTGGCCGACACGCTCGATTGGCACATGGCCATGTACGGCACGCTGACCTTTGCCGTTCTAATCTGCGGAGCGCTCGTGGCGTTTATGCCGCGCGCTGGGCAGACCGATGAGCCCTCCACCTTCCGCGAGCAGGCGGGTCTGCTACGCGAGCCGAGCATCATCACCGGCATGCTCATCTTTTTGTTTGGCGTGGGCTCGGTCTACGTATTCTACGGCTACGTGACGCCTTATCTTGAGCAGGTGCTGGGCATGGGCACGGTCGAAGCCAGTACCACGCTTATGGCCTACGGCGTGTTCTGCCTGATCTCGAACATCCTGGGCGGATGGATCGACGCGCGTTTTGGCATGAAGGCACTGCTTGTGACGTTTGTGCTGCAGGCCGCGGCGTTACTCGGGCTGTTTGCCGTGGGCGGCACCATGCCGCTCGCGCTGGTCTTTGTCTTTAGCTTGGCGCTGCTCATGTACCTGTTCTCGGTGTCATGCATCACGCACTTTATGGACGTGGCTCGCAGCCGCCATCCCAAGTCGATGGTACTCGCAAGTTCGGTTGAGCCCATGGCGTTTAACGTCGGCATCTCGTTTGGTACCGCAGTGGGCGGAGCCGTGGTAAGCAGCATTGGCATTGCGTACGTGGGTGCCGTGGGCGCCGCGTTCTCGCTTGTCGCCTGGGCGCTTACGCTGGTGACGATTAAGTTGGCTCGCTGGGAGCGTCGCCGCGGGTAGCGCAATTGCAGCCAAAAACCGCAGCACCGCCCACCATCTTTTGACCGCCTGGCGTTCGCTCCTGCAGCCATGCAACACGTCGTCTGCCGACCAAGCCAGCATCTTTCCCGGCGCTATTTAACCACGCAAAACGCATCCTGTTAAGATTATCGCTATCGTTTTTCGCAATCTGAAAATCGATAGAATCGCAGGTAAAGCTTTCGTAGTCTGAAGTGGTCAATCCACACGAAAGGGGTTTACCACATGGACAAGAAAGCAGTTGTAATCGCCGGGGCCGGCAGCACCCACACTCCCGGCATCATCCAGAGCCTATTGCAGAAGAAAAACGAATTACCGCTGCGCAAACTCGCCCTGTACGACATCGACGAGAAGCGCATGCATCTCGTCTACGACATCATGAAGCAGTTCATCGAGCAGGAAGCTCCTGACATCGAAGTTGTCGTGACGACCGATCCCGAAAAGGCATTCACCGATGTCGACTTCGTCTTCGCGCAAATCCGCCAGGGCGGCCTTCAGATGCGTCGCCAAGACGAGCGCATCCCTCTCAAGTACGGCTGCGTGGGACAGGAAACCTGCGGCGCCGGCGGTTCGATCTCCTATGGCATCAGGTCCATCCCCGGCGTCTTCGACCTCGTACGCTACGCCAAGAAATACAGTCCAGACGCCTGGATCCTCAACTATTCCAACCCCGCCGCAGTTGTCGCCGAGGCCACGCGTCGCGAGTTTGACAACGACCATATCCTTAACATCTGCGATATGCCCACGGCTATCTTGCTCTCGTACTCTAAGATGCTCGGACTTCCCAGCTGGCGCGATATCGACCCCATGTATTTTGGACTCAATCACTTTGGCTGGTTTACCAAAATTTACGACAAGCAGGGGCGCGATCGTCTGCCGGAGCTCCGTCAGATGATTCTCGAGCACGGCATGGCCGTGAGCGACAAGCATCACAAGGACAAGGACTGGATGCACACCTGGGGTCAATACGTCAAGATTGTGAAGGACTATCCCGAGTATCTGCCCAACAGCTACCTGCAGTACTACCTGTACTCCAAAGACATGGCAGATGACATGGACCCCAACTGGACGCGCGCCGACAACGTCATCAACGGACGCGAGAAGGAGATGTTTGCCGAGCACGACAAGTACCTGGCAGATCCCGCCAATTACAAGAGCCCCGTACAGAGCTTCACGGTCTTTGGCGACTTTATCGTCGACGCAGCCGCCTCTATCGCCTACAACAAATGCGAACGTTATCTCGTAATCGTCGAGAATAACGGCGCCATCCCCAACCTGCCCGACGACGCCATGGTCGAGGTTCCCGCCTACCTGCGCTCTTGGGGCCCCGAACCCATCAGCCAGCCTGCTATCCCCACCTTCTACAAGGGGCTTATCGAAGAGCAGAATGCCAGTGAAAAGCTCGCCGTCGACGCATATTACGAGCATTCCTACCAGAAGGCGCTCGAAGCCATCGCAATCAACAAGACCGTCCCTTCGACTACCGTCGCGCGCCAAATCCTCGACGACCTGATCGAAGCGAACGGCGATTATTGGCCGACCCTGTCCTAACTCCCCGCGCATCGAAGGAACATCATGAAAGAAAGCAAGCTCTACAGCGAGTTCCAGAGACTCGGCAAGGTGCTCATGGCGCCGGTCCTCCTCCTGCCCGTTTCCGGCATTTTGGTCGGTCTGGGCTCTGCCCTTTCCAATGCTAACCTCATCTCGCTCTGCCCGTTTTTGGGCACCGAGCCGATGGTGATCTTTAGCACGCTCATCAAAGCAGCCGGCAACGTTATCAATGGTAACATCTCGGTTCTCTTTGCGATCTGCATCGCCTACGGTTACGCCAAGGCCGAGAAGGCGACCGCCGCACTCTCAGGCTTCATCGGCTACATGACCATGAACACGATCATGGGTCAGCTGCTTATCCTGCTGGGCACCATCGATCCCGCCAACCTACAGACCGGTCAGAACGCCATCCTGGGCGTAACCACACTCGACACCGGCGTATTCGGCGGCATCATCATCGGCTTGGTAGTCGCGTGGATCCACAACCGATTCTATAAGGTGCAGCTTCCGCCGGTGCTCGGCATCTTCAACGGCACGCGCTGCGTCCCCGCCCTCACCGTCGTTTTCGCAAGCCTGGTGGGCGTTGCGCTCGCCTTCGTGTTTCCGTTTGTGCAAACCGGCCTAAAGGCCGCCTCGACACTCATCGATTCCACCGGGGTGTTTGGCGCGTTCATTTATGGCTTCTCCGAGCGCATGCTTCTGCCCTTCGGCCTGCATCATTTCATCTACCTGCCGTTTTTCTTCACTTCTCTGGGCGGTAGCATCCAGGTTGACGGCCAGACCGTCGAAGGTGCTGTCAACATCTACAACGCCATGCTCAACACGCCCGGCATGATGTACGACATCGACATCTCAAAATACGTCATGAACGGCAAGGTGCTGTTCGCCATGTGCGGCCTGCCCGCGGCAGCGCTCGCCATCTACCACTGTGCCCGTCCCGAGAATAAAAAGAAGGTCGGCTCCCTCATGATCGCCGCCGTTATTCCGGCCGCCATCATGGGCATAACCGAACCGCTCGAGTACTCCTTCCTCTTTGTAGCGCCCGTACTCTATGTGGTCCACGCCCTGCTGTGCGGCATCGCGTATGTACTCACCTACCTGGTACAGTTCAATGTGCCCGGGCCTTCCGCCTTCGGCGGACCGCTCCTCTCGTGGATCTTCAACGGCATCATGAACGCCGATAAAGGCTCCAACTGGTTCTGGCTTATTCCGCTCGGCATCGCTTACTTCGGGATCTATTACGTGCTGTTCCGCACCTTTATCAAGAAATTTGACCTCAAAACCCCGGGCCGCGAGGATGATGACACGCAGGCAGCGGATGACACGTCGGCCATCGACTCCAAAGCACCTGTCCAGGTAAGCGAGCTCATCCCGCAGATCGTGGAAGCCGTGGGCGGCGCCGATAACATCTCGGGTGTCAACGCCTGCTTCACCCGCCTGAGGCTCAGCCTCAAAGACACCGCCCTAGTCAAGGACGATAGCGTCTTCACCAAAGACCTCGGCGCCAGCGCCATCGTGCACGTTGGCGGCGGTGTTCAGATCGTTTACGGCAATAAAGCTTCTGTCTACAAAGTCGAAATGAGAGAATACTTGGGCATGGAATAAATCCGTCCCATAGCTTCACCACAATGCTCCGGAGATGGCATATCCGCTCCGGGGCATTATTGTTTGGAGTGATTTGAATGTCGATGTACGAGGTCTATTCGAACCTCAGGTCTTGTATCGAAGACGTCGAGAAGGGCGGCAGCCTTGACGCCCACATCGCACTCTACGCCCTTTCCCATCACGACGAGATCCCAGAGCTCTCAATAGAAGAACTTGCCCGCGCGTGCAATACATCGCCCGCGACCATCTCGCGCTTCTGCAGGCGCGTAAACGGCTCGAGCTTTCGATCGTTCAAAGAGCAAGTTGACGACTTCAACGCTTGGCTCCAGCGTGAGACAACCGAGGCAAGGGCTCATAAGCAAATCGATATACCCTGGTATTTCGATATCGTAGAGACCTCTTTGCTTGAAACAAAACGCCTGCTCACTGAAGATCGACTCGAGCGGGCCGTTGACTGGCTTCTCGATGCGCAAAATGTCTACGTATACGGAAGCTCATTCTCCAATCTCGCCGCCCGCTCACTCTGCGAAAAGCTGAGCCGCGTAAACCGACTGTGCTTCTCATTTGGCTCCGTCAAGGGACAGGAGACGTCGCTCTGTCTGCTCCAACCCGACGACCTAACCATCTTTGTATCGTTCTCAGGGAAGACGAGCCATATCTTCAATCTTTACGTTGAGGCCAAGCGGCGAGGTTGCCGCGTTATTTGGATATCGAGCAACATGGCATTCGATAACAACGGGGCGCGTGAGCTCTTGCTACCCGTGAGCGCGGAGTCACTCAGCGAGTACTCGACCGCCTTGGTTGAGGGCATGAGTCTACAAAGCGCGGTTAACGCTCTGTATATCAGCTGTGCAAATCGACTTCGGGCGCAGCGCTAGCCGCAAACACGCTAGAACCGAAAAGAACGCACCTCACCGTCGCAAGGCGTCCGAATACACGATAGGCGGCGCCAAAAGAGAGCAGCGAGCACGTCATGTACTTGCCCATTCGCCCCAAAACAGCACAGGTCGGGGGCCCCCCGATGATAAAGTGGGCGACCCGGCGTGATGTTGATATTTTTTGTTTT
>CAUBMI010000092.1 GCA_958436995.1 uncultured Collinsella sp. | reverse complement strand
CACACGGTGTGCAATAATACTCGCACTGTGCAATAGCGCACAGGCTGAGTAACAAGGAGGACGCTTGTCCCAGCTCGAGAAATGCGATCGCCGGTCCCTTCGCTCGCAGCGTGCCCTTCGCCAGGCACTTGCCAGCGAGCTTGCCGAAAGCGGCGACCTTTCGCGCATTAATGTCGCGTCGCTCACCGAGCGTGCTGGCCTTACGCGTCGCACGTTCTATTCGCATTACCGCGATATCCCCGACTTTATCAATCAAATCGAGGACGGCTTGCTGGCCGAGATCCGTGAGCGCATTGAGCTCATCACCGCAGCTCAGCTGCCCGATCTCTATCACAACATCAATGAGCTCGAGCCGGCGCCCGGTTCGGTTGAGCTGCTGCGTTATCTTGCGGCCAACCGCGACTTAATCGGTGCGCTGCTGGGGCCGGGCGGCGACCAGGCCTTCATTAAAAGGATTATCGACACTGCGCGTGAGGCTGTGGTGCCGCGTGCGCAGACGGGCATTTTGGGCCTGGCGCTGGGTACGTTCTTTGACTACTACGTCACCTACGTTGTGAGTGCCGAGGTCGGCATGATTCAGCGCTGGTTTGAGCGTGGGCTCACCGAATCGCCCGAGGCCATGGCGCGCATTATGACGGTGCTCGCTTTTGTGCGCCCCGGTGACCTGTATGGCCAACCCATCGATATCAACGTGCCGGAATACGGCATGAAGCTATTGAACTTGCAGCTCGAGGACGCGGCCGACACCGCCGCAACCGTCGAGTCCAACAACTAAGAGGAGAGACAATGAGCAAACTCGCCGAAGGCATTAAGGACCGTATAGTTGCTGCCGCGCGCGAGGCCGCGCCCGCCGTGGCGGACGCCGCGCAGAAGGCCGCGACCGCTGCTGCCGAGAAAGTTGTCGAGGCTGTTGCCGAGGCCAAGAACGCGGCAGGGGAGACGTCCGTCGCTAGCGAGCCCGTAGCCGCCGCTGAGCCCGTAGCCGCCGCCCACGCCCCCGAAGGCGCGATCTTCAACCCCGAGACCGCCCGCGGCAACCTGCACCTGGGCATCGACGTGGGCTCCACCACCGTTAAGCTCGCCGTGCTCAACGACGACAACCAAATTGTCTACGCCAAGTACCAGCGCCATCACACCGATGTCCGTGCCTGCGCCCGCGACCTGTTCGAGGGTGCTGCGACCGTGCTGCCGACGGCCCAGATGACCTGCGCCATTACCGGCTCGGGCGGCCTGCTGCTGTCCCAGTGGCTCGACCTGGAGTTTGTCCAGGAGGTCATCGCCAGCAAGCGTGCCGTCGAGACCCTCATCCCGGCCACCGATGTCGCCATCGAGCTGGGCGGCGAGGACGCCAAGATCATCTACTTTGACAACGGCATCGAGCAGCGCATGAACGGCACCTGCGCCGGCGGTACGGGCGCGTTCATCGACCAGATGGCAACCCTGCTGCACACCGACGCGAGTGGCCTCAACGAGCTCGCGGCCAACGCCACCACCATCTATCCCATCGCCAGTCGCTGCGGCGTATTTGCCAAGACCGACGTGCAGCCGCTCCTCAACGAGGGCGCCCGCCCCGAGGACGTCGCCGCTTCCATCTTCCAGGCCGTCGTGACCCAGACCATCTCGGGCCTGGCGTGCGGCCGTCCCATCCGCGGTAACGTCGCCTTCCTGGGCGGCCCGCTGCAGTATCTCTCCGAGTTGCGCCATCGCTTCTACCTCACGCTCAACCTGGACGAGGAGCACCGCATTGTGCCCCAAAACGCCCACCTGTTTGTGGCGAGCGGCGCTGCCATGGCGCACGAGTCCAACAAGCTCAGCACGTTCCCGCAGCTTATCGAGGCCATCGACAGCCTGGGTGACACACAGGGTGCCGAGGTCGAGCGCCTGGATCCGCTCTTTGCCACCGACGAGGACTTTGCTGAGTTCAAGAACCGCCACGACAAGGAAGTCGTCCCCAAGGGTAAGCTCGACGGCTACACCGGCCGCGTGTTCATCGGCATCGACGCCGGCTCCACCACCATGAAGGCCGCGCTCGTGGGCGAGGACGGTCAGCTGCTGCACACCTGGTACGGCAACAACAACGGCGACATCCTGGGCACGGCCAAGGTCATCATGGCCGATTTCTACAACCACATTCCCGCGGGCTGCACCATCGGCCACGTGACCACCACGGGCTACGGCGAGGCGCTGCTCATCGAGGCCCTCAAGGCCGACTCCGGCGAGATCGAGACCGTTGCGCACCTGCGCGGCGCCAAGGCGTTCCTGCCCGGCGTCGAGTTCATCTTGGACATTGGTGGCCAGGACATGAAGTGCCTGCGCGTCAAGGACGGCGTGATTGAGCACATCATGCTCAACGAGGCCTGCTCGTCGGGTTGCGGTAGCTTTATCGAGAGCTTCGCCGTGTCCATGAACATGGACGTGCGCGCGTTCGCCGATGCCGCCATCCATGCCAAGGCCCCGGTCGACCTGGGCAGCCGCTGCACGGTCTTTATGAACTCGCGCGTCAAGCAGGCGCAAAAGGAAGGTGCCACGGTGGGCGACATCGCGGCCGGCCTGTCCTATTCCGTCATCAAGAATGCCCTGTTCAAGGTCATTAAGCTGCGCGACCCCAAGGAGATCGGCAGCCAGGTGATCGTTCAGGGCGGCACCTTTATGTCCGACGCCACGTTGCGCGCGTTTGAGCAGCTCACCGGCGTTCATGCCGTGCGTCCCGACATCGCCGGCTGCATGGGCGCCTATGGTGCGGCCCTGCTCGCCCGCGATCGCGCCGGCGCCGACGGCACCTCGACCATCCTTTCGGCCGAGGACATCGCGCACCTCACCGTGACGCAAAAGCATGTCCGCTGCGGCCGCTGCTCCAACAACTGCCAGCTCACCGTCAACGACTTTGGCGGCGGCAGGCGCTTCATTACCGGTAACCGCTGCGAGAAGGGTGCCGGCCACAAAAAGCAAAAGACCGAGGCGCCCAACCTCTTCAAAAAGAAGAACGATCTGCTCTTTAACCGCGAGGTGCTGAGCCCCGACGAGGCCCCGCGCGGCACCGTGGGTATCCCGCGCGCACTCAACATGTACGAGAACTACCCCTTCTGGCACGCGTTCTTTACGCGCCTGGGCTTTAGCGTGCAGCTGTCCGACCAGTCGAGCAAGAAGACCTACCAGGCGGGCATCGAGTCCATGCCGTCCGAGAGCGTGTGCTATCCGGCCAAGATGAGCCACGGCCACGTGATGAACCTTATCGACCGCGACGTCGACTTTATCTGGATGCCGTGCGTGCGCTGGGAGCGCAAAGAGGACCCGACCGCCGGCAACTGTTACAACTGCCCCATCGTCATGAGCTACCCCACGGCGTTGGCACTCAACATCGACGAGATCCGCGAGCAGAACATCGAGTTCCTGTACCCGTTTGTGCCCTATCATGACAAGACCGAGCTCAAGCGCCGTCTGTACCAGGTGCTCGCCGTCGACCGTGTGGCCGACGCTGAGGCCGGACGCGGTCGCGTGCGTGGGCCCAAGATCACGCGCTCCGAGGTCGATGCCGCTGTCAACGCCGCCTTTGAGGCCGATGCGCGTTTCCACGAGGACATCCAGACCATGGGCGAGGAGGCTCTTAAGTGGGTCGAGGACCACGGCGGTCACGGCATCGTGCTCGCCGGTCGTCCCTACCATAACGACCCCGAGATCAACCACGCCCTGCCCGAGCTTATCTCGAGCTTTGGCTTTGCGGTCTTTACCGAGGATTCGCTTGCGCATCTGGTAAAACCTGAGCGTCCGATTCGCGTCGTCGATCAGTGGATGTACCACAGCCGCCTGTACGCCGTCGCCCGTTTTGTGACGATGCGCAACGACCTGGACCTGATCCAGCTCAATTCCTTCGGCTGCGGCCTCGATGCCCTGACCACCGATCAGGTGCAGGAGATCCTGGAGGCCAGTGGCAAGATCTACACCGTGCTCAAGATCGACGAGGTGTCCAACCTGGGCGCCGCGCGCATTCGCATCCGCTCGCTCATGGCGGCACTCAAGGACCAGGAGGCCGAGCGCTTGGCCGAGGCCACGGCCGCGGGCAAGGTCTTTGAGCAGGGCGACGCCGCGCCGGTGGCGCCCTCCACGGATGCCCCCGCGTTTGCGAGCCGCAAGTACACGTTCGAGGCTCAGCGCGAGAGTGCTTCGACTGCGTGGCCCAAGGTGCCCTTTACCGAGCAGATGCGCGACGAGGGCTACACCATCCTGTGCCCGCAGATGGCGCCGATCCACTTTGACCTGGTCAAAGAGGTGTTCCGCGGTGCCGGCTACAACCTTGAGCTGCTGCCCTCGACCGATCACGACGCCGTCGAGGCGGGTCTGCGCTACGTGAACAATGACATTTGCTACCCGTCGATTCTGGTGACGGGCCAGATTATGGAGGCCATCGAGAGCGGTCGGTACGACCTGTCCAAGACCGCCGTGGTCATCAGCCAGACCGGCGGCGGCTGCCGTGCCACCAACTACATCGCGCTCATCCGCAAGGCCCTGCGCGAGAGCGGCCACCCCGAGATCCCGGTGATCTCGCTTTCGGCCGTGGCACTCGGCGAGGACAACCCCGGCTTTAAGATTACGCCGGCGCTGCTTAAGCAGGCCGTGTACGCGGTGCTCTTTGGTGACGTGATGATGCAGATGCTCTACCGCTGCCGCCCGTATGAGGCCACGCCCGGTGCCGCCAACGCGCTCTACGAGGAGTACATGGCGCGCGCCCGCAAGCTGGCGCCCAAGTTTAACCGCCACAACTACACCAAGCTGTGCCGCGAGGCCATCCGCGCGTTCGACACCATGCCGCTCGTGGGCGAGGGTACTAAGCCGCGCGTGGGCGTGGTCGGCGAGATCTTGGTCAAGTTCCACCCCACGGCCAACAACCACGTGGTCGATGTCATCGAGCGCGAGGGCTGCGAGGCTGTGGTGCCGGGTCTGCTCGACTTCTTCCTGTACTCCATGAGCAACGCCGAGCTACAGAAGGACGAGCTGGGAAGCTCTGCTACCACGCGCGCTGGTATGCAGGCGCTCATCAAGCTCGTGGACTGGATGCGCACGCCGGTGGAAGAGATGCTCGAGAAGTCCCGCCGCTTTGAGGCGCCCGAGCGCATCGGCACCATGGCCGACAAGGCCCGCACGGTGCTTTCGGTGTGCAACAACATGGGCGAAGGCTGGCTGCTCACGGCCGAGATGCTCGACCTGATCGACCATGGCGCGCCCAACATCATCTGCACGCAGCCCTTTGCGTGCCTGCCCAACCACGTGGTGGGTAAGGCTGTGATCAAGGAACTGCGCCGTCAGCACCCCGAGAGCAACATTGTCGCGGTGGATTACGACCCCGGTGCGTCCGAGGTCAACCAGCTCAACCGCATTAAGCTCATGATCAGCGTGGCCAAGGAAAACATGCGCGCCGGCAAGGGCTTTAAGCTCGAGAAGGTGGCACCGCTCGCGATGGACGAGGTCACCGGCCAGATGCG
>CAUBMI010000091.1 GCA_958436995.1 uncultured Collinsella sp. | reverse complement strand
GGGGTTTGTCCCCTTAGTAAACCCCTCCCGGCCTCGGGGGCTTCGCGGCTTTACTTCTGCGTGTGGGCTTATAAAATATGGCGTGCCGCCCCGTTTGGGGCGGCACGTTTTGTTTGGGCTGCACGTTTTTGTTTTGGGAGATCCATTTGAGCCTCATAGTTATGTTCACGTTCGGGAACATAACGCCAGTTGCCTTAGTCAAGTTCACGTTCGGGAACATAGCCGTCCGCACCGCAAGACGCCCCGGCTACTCAAAGTATTGGAACTTGTTCGTTGAGAAGGAAAACGTTACGACAAAGCCTTCGCCGGAGTCGGATGCTGCGGTGACGTCGATGCCCATCTTGGAGCACAGGCGTGCCACCAGGTAGAGGCCGATGCCCGTTGCGCGCTTGGTGGCGCGGCCGTTGTCGCCGGTAAAACCCTTCTCGAACACGCGCGGCAGGTCGGCCGCGCTCACGCCGCAGCCGTTGTCCGCGACGGTAAGCTCGATGCGCTCGCTTGCCAGGCCCTCGTCCAGCAACGCGCCCGAGAACATGATCTTCGCACCGTCCTCGCGCGCGTATTTAATGCTGTTCTGGATGAGCTGCCCCAAGATAAACTCGAGCCACTTCTCGTCGGTAAAGACCTCAAAGTCGAGGTTTTCGCACACCGGAGCCACGTGCGCCGCGATGAGCTCGCGCGCGTTGGCCTTAATCGCGCCCGTCACCAAGGTCTTGAGATCCCAACGTCGAATCAGGTAATCGCGCTCCACGACTTCCGAGCGCGCATAGTAGAGTGCCTGGTCGATATAGCGCTCCACGCGAGCCAGCTCACGGCCCAGGTCATCCACACGCGACAGGTCGTCTTCGCTGCCGTCCAGGTTTTCCAAAATTAGATGGGCCGCCGCCAGGGGCAGCTTGGCCTCATGGACCCAGCTCTCGATATAGTCGCGATAGTCATCGGTCTGACGCCGGCCTTCGGCAACCTCGTCGCAGGCAGCTTTGCCCACCCGGCGCAAGACCTCGTACTCGAGCTCGCCCTCGGCATAGGTCGGGCATTGCACCATCTCCTGCACCCATGCGGGACTCTCGAGCTCCTCTGCCGCGCGCTCCAACTGACGCAGAAAACGGCGACGGCGAGCGTACTCGATCACGATACCGAACATACCGAAGATAAAGGACACGCCAACCGCCACGACCACGATAGAAACGGGTGCGCCGGCGACCGTCAGCACAAAGCAGCTCAGCAGCACGCCGCACGTCCACACGGCGACGGGAAGCAGCGCATCTTTAAAAAACTTGGCAAACGACATGACCGGCACCTAGACTGAATAGCCCTGGCCGCGATGCGTGGTCAAATACCCCTTGATGCCGATTTTCTCGAGCGTGGTGCGCAGGCGGTTGATGTTGACGGTGAGCGTGTTGTCGTCCACGAAGGCGTCGGAGTCCCACAGGTCCTGCATGATGGCCGAGCGCGAAACGATCTTGCCCGCGCGGCTCAGAAGCAGCGAGAGGATACGCAGTTCGTTTTTGGTGAGCTCGGTGCTGGTACCGGTTTGCGTATTGGTGACCATGGAGCGAGCGAGATCGAGCTCCAGCCCCTTGTGGGCGAGCGTGCTGCGCTCGCCCGCCGCCGCGGTGCGACGCAGCAAGGCATTGATGCGCGCCACGAGCACGCGTGCGCTATAGGGCTTGGGAACGAAGTCGTCCGCGCCGAGCGTCATGGCCATGACCTCGTCGATCTCGGTCGTGCGCGACGTGAGGACGATGATGGGGACCTCGGATTCGCGGCGAACCTCGTGGCAGATATGCTGGCCGTCCTTGACGGGAAGCGTGAGGTCGAGCAGCACCAGGTCGGGCGCGGCGGCGAGAATATCGCGCGAGACATGCTCGAACGATTCGCAGGCCTCGATTTCAAACCCGGCGCGGGCAAGGATGTCGACAAGCTCACGACGAATGGGCTCGTCGTCCTCAACGATATAGATTAGCGCCATGGATTCCGCTCCCCTCTTGATTGTCTTGCCACCATTATGGCTGCGAAACTGCAGGTGCGCGCCACGCACGTCGCCAAGGTGACAGAACTGTTCGCGAGCGGGGGCGTTTTGTCCGCCTCGCACTCGCAGCGGTGGCGGGAACCAAAATGATTCTTTAATCCCCGTCCCAGAATAATCATTTAGCGGCGGGCGCGAAGCTTTTCGTAGCCGTCGGCAAAGAAGGCGACCGTCGCGGCATCAGACTCGGCGGCGTCGGCGTCGGTGGCAGGCACCACGCCGTGCTCGTCGCTTACCAGGAACAAGGCGCCCTTGAGCTGTGCGGGAATGTCCACGCGCGTGACCGGGATGCCCTTGGTCTGGGCCAGCTGCTCTATGAGCGTCGCCGTGCCACACAGGCACTCGTCCGCCGGCGCCACAAAGGCCAGCTCGCCGTTGTTGACGGCAGCGAGCAGCTCGGGCGCCACGCCGGTTTCGTCGGCCTCGGAGCGGGCCTCGGCGGAGCGGGCACGCAGCGCCTTGGCCGAAGTATCGGCCAGCGGCTCGTACTCACCCACCGTCATGGCGGCATTGCCGTTAACGTCGATCACCAGCATGAGCACGCCGTCGTGCGCGGTGTAATCGCCCTCGGCAAGCGACCACTCAACGTGCTGCTTGGCCCAGCTGAGCATGTTATGGGTAAGCGGCTCGCCCTGCACCAAGCGCTCGGACAGCGCGCGAATGTGACGGTTGAGCATGGGCACCTTTTTGTTGGACATGCGCCAACGGCAGATAAGCGCGGGCTTGTCGAGCGTAAACTTCTCGACCGCCTCCTGATTGGCGCAAAAGTCCTCGTACGCACGCCGGTCCTCGGCATTGCCAAACAGCTCTGCATCATCAATCTGGGGCATGGTCATACCTTTCGTGTTAGTCATTCCGTCCTCTTATACCAAAAAGACGGCCCTCCAAACGGAGCGGCCGTCTTTTGCAGAGATTATTTTGACGATATGGTCAGGCGACCGATCAACTTAATGGGATAGAACAACATCCCATTAAGGGTTTTCCAAGTGCCCGAGATTGCCCCGAAAGAGGAGCGCCGCGTACTAAATGTACGCAAGCGACGGTTTGAGGGGCAAGGTCGGGTGCTTGGGAAAGCCCTAGTGCCTAAAATGCCTGGCACCCGTGAAGACCATCGCAATACCATGCTCGTTGCAGGCCTGGATGCTCTCGTCATCGCGCTTGGAGCCGCCGGGCTGGATGATGCAGGTCACGCCGTGTGCGGCAAGCACGTCGACGTTGTCGCGGAACGGGAAGAACGCGTCGCTTGCGCAGGCAAAGCCGCCCTTCTCCACGCCCTCGCGCTCGCAGAAGTCCTCGGCGCGCTCGCAGGCAAGCAGCGCAGAGTCAACGCGGTTGGGCTGACCGGGGCCCATGCCAATGCCGGCCTTGCCCTTGGAGACCAGGATGGCGTTGGACTTGACGCCCTTGCAGACCTTCCAGGCAAACTCGAGCTCGGCCATCTCAGCGTCGGTGGGCTTGCGATCGGTGGGGAACGTAAAGGTCGCGGGATCCTCGGTCACGTGGTCAACTTCCTGCACCAGCATGCCGCCGTCGATGGAGCGCAGCTCCACCTGGGCGCCGTGGTCCACGCCGCCGGTAGCCAGCACGCGCAGGTTGGGACGCTTAGCCATGCGTTCGAGTGCCTCATCGGTGTAGCTCGGGGCGATGATGACCTCGACGAACTGCTTGTTCTGATCGGCAAAGTGCTCAACCAGCTCAAAGGGAACCTCACGGTTGCAGGCGATGATGCCGCCGAAGGCGCTCTTGGGATCGCAGGCAAAAGCGCGGTCGTAGGCGGCCGTGATGTCCTCGGCAACGGCGGAACCGCAGGGGTTCTGATGCTTGAGGATCACGCAGGCCGGCTCGTCGAACTCGCGGACCAGGTTCCAAGCGGCATCGGCGTCCAGATAGTTGTTGTAGCTGAGCGGCTTGCCCTGGATCTGCTCGGAGCCCACAAGCGGGAACTGAGAGCTCGCGGTGTTCTCGCAGCCCTCGGCAAAGCGGTAGACCGTAGCCTTTTGCTGAGGATTCTCACCATAGCGCAGGTCGTCGACCTTCTCCAGCGAGATCTCGAGCTTGGCAGAGGTGTCCGCCACGTCGCTTGCCTGAGCGGCAAGCCAACGGGAGATAGCCGTGTCGTAGGCGGCGGTAGTCTGGTAGACCTTCACCTGCAGGCGGCGACGGGTGGAAAGCGTGGTGCAGCCACCGGTCTCGCGCATCTCGGCCAGGACGGCATCATAGTCGGCCGGGTCAGAGATGACGGTAACGCTCGCGGCGTTCTTGGCGGCAGAGCGCAGCATGGAGGGACCACCGATGTCGATGTGCTCGATGGCATCCGCAAAGGTGACCTCGGGGTTGGCGACGGTCTTCTCGAACTCGTACAGGTTGACGACGACCAGGTCGATTAGCTTAATGCCGTGCTGAGCGGCTTCCTGCATGTGCTGCTCGGAATCGCGACGGGCCAGCAGCGCGCCGTGAACCTTGGGATGCAGCGTCTTGACGCGGCCGTCCATCATCTCGGGATAGCCCGTGAACTCCTCGATGGGGGTTACGGGAACGCCCGCGTCCTCGATGGCACGAGCCGTGCCGCCCGTAGAGATGATCTCGACGCCAAAGTCGTCAACCAGCGTCCGTGCGAAATCGACGACGCCCGTCTTATCGGTAACCGAGATCAACGCGCGTGCGATCTTCACATCAGATCCCATGCAGTCCTCCTGTCTGGTACGCCGCCGTGCTCTGTGAGTCGGTGATACGTCGATCTGCAGCGCTCGCGCAGCGGCATTGAAAATACTGATTCAATGTAGCGCATCGAGCGCGACGTTGCATCCCGCAACGCACGGCTGTGCAGAAAAAGTTTACGAGCGGGGGGATGGGCACGGCACCGGGCACGGTGAGTTCATGGAACACAGGGGCACCATAATTAGATGCCAATGGCGTGGTAGAACTGTGCTCGATATGCATCCGCAAAAGAAAGAGGCACCATGGTCTCGCGGGTTCTCTACCGACCGTTTGATACCGAAGACTTCGACGCCATCGCGCTGATTCTGCAGCAGCTTTGGCATAACAATTCGGATAACGATGAGTACAACCGCCTCGAGGCCGCGTGCGACCTTGCCTACTGCCTTTCGTCGTCGACGTTTTCGCAGGTTGCGGTGATTGACGGTCAGGCGCGTGGCATTTCGCTCGCGCGTGCGGGACAGAGCTCCGGCGCCACCGTTAAGGAACACTGGATGGATACCGAACGCGCGCTGCTATCGCAGATGCGTGAGCTGGAGCCCGATGCCTGCGCCGAGTATCTCTCGTTTGTACGCGCAACCATCCGAACCAACAACCGTCTGCTCGAGAGCAGCCCGTTGCCGCACGACAACGAGGTCACGCTGCTTGCCGTGGATCGCGATGTCCATGGCCTGGGCGTTGGCACGGTTCTGCTCGATGCCGCAGTCTCGCACCTGTCCTCGCTTGGAGCGACGAGGGCGCACCTGTACACCGACTCCAACTGCTCGTGGAAGTTCTACGAGCTGCACGGCTTTAAGCGCACGGCCACGCACCGCGCCAACCGCGAAGAGCGCCGCCACGCCATGCCGCGTGAAAGCTTTCTCTACGAACTCGACCTAACAGCCTAGCCCAAGCAGCCACACCTAGTCATTTAAG
>CAUBMI010000090.1 GCA_958436995.1 uncultured Collinsella sp. | reverse complement strand
GCTCGCCGGTGGTGCCAAAGCCCACGCTCGCATCCTGCGCGATCTCGCGGGCGCCAACGTTAGACGTCATGATGATCACGGTGTTGCGGAAGTCGACCGTCTTGCCTTGGCTATCGGTCAGACGACCCTCCTCCAGCACCTGCAACAGAATGTTGAAGATGTCGGGGTGCGCCTTCTCGATCTCGTCGAACAGCACGACCGAATACGGGTGACGACGAACGGCCTTGGTAAGCTGACCGCCCTCGTCGTGACCCACGTAACCCGGAGGGCTACCGATGAGCTTGGAGACCTCGAACTCGCTGCCGAACTCCGACATGTCAAAGCTGATGAGCGCGTCCTTGCTGCCAAAGAGGTACTCGGCGAGCGTCTTGGCGAGCTCAGTCTTGCCCGTGCCGGTGGGGCCCAGGAAGATAAAGCTACCGCCGGGGCGACGCGGGTCCTTGAGGGGTGAGCGGCTGCGGCGCACTGCCTTGGCCACGGCCTCGACAGCCTCGTCCTGGCCGATGATGCGGGTCTTGAGCACGCTTTCGGTCTGCAGCAGGCGACGGCTCTCGCTCTCGGTCAGCGAGGACACCGGCACGCCCGAAGTCACGGACACGATGTCGGCAATCTGACTCACATCGATGGTGAGCGGGCTGGCGTCGAGCTCAGCGGTCCAGGCGGCCTTGGCCTCGGCGAGCTCAATCTCGGCGGCCTTCTGCTGCTCGGTGATCTCGGCGGCCTTGTTCATGTCGTCGCTCTCGGTGGCCTCCTGCGCGGCGGCCTTGAGCTCCTCTATGCGATGCTCGGCCTCGCGCACCGGCTCGGGCGCGCGATTCGCGGCGATGCGAGCGCGGGCACCGGCCTCGTCGATGAGGTCGATGGCCTTATCGGGCAGGAAGCGATCCTGGATGTAGCGGTTGGAAAGGTTCGCGGCGGCCTCGATAGCACCCTGCGTATAGCGCACATGGTGGTGCTCCTCGTAGCGCGGCTTGAGCGCGGTCAGGATCTTGACCGTGTCCTCGACGCTCGGCTCCTCGACATCAATGGTCTGGAAGCGACGCTCGAAGGCCGGGTCCTTGGTGAGGTACTTGCGGAACTCCTCGGCCGTGGTGGCGCCAATAATCTGGAAGGCGCCGCGCGCAAGCACGGGCTTGAGCATAGAGCTCGCGTCGATGGAGCCCTCGGCGGAACCGGCACCGATGATGGTGTGCATCTCGTCGATAAACAGGATGACGTCGTCGGCTTCGGTTGCCTCCTGGATCACGTTCTTGAGGCGCTCCTCAAACTCGCCGCGATACTTGGCACCCGCGACAAGACCCGGCAGGTCAAGCGTCCAGATATTCTGGTTCATGAGGTTCTCGGGCACGTTGCCGGCTGCAATCTGCTGAGCTAGGCCCTCGACGATGGCCGTCTTGCCCACGCCGGGGTCGCCCAGAATGAGCGGGTTGTTCTTGGTGCGGCGCGAAAGGATCTCCATCATACGCTGGACTTCCTTTTCGCGGCCGATCACCGGATCGAGTTCGCCGTCGCGTGCCTTCTGCGTAAGGTTGGTCGCGAATTGCTTAAGCGTATCGGTGCCGCTCCCCTTTTGCTGGGAGGCATCCGAGCCGCTAAAGAACGGCAGGCCCGTACCGGGACGACCAGCACCGGCGCCAGCGAGCGGGCGCTTCTTATCCTGGTCCTTGGCGGTGAGTTTCTCGATAGCCTTTTTGATGGAGGCGGACGACACACCCAAGCGCATGAGGATGTCCATGGCCATGCCGTTGCCCTCTTCGACAATGCCGATGAGCAGGTGCTCGGTCGACACGTAGGTCTGGTTGTTCTCACGCGCCACACGGAATGAACGCTCCATCACGCTAATGACGAGCGGCGTAAAGGCGAGCTTGGCTGCCTCGGTCTCCTCGCTGGGCTCGGGAACGGTGGTCTGGACCTCCTTGAGGGTGTCCATGATGTCGTCGTAGGAGATATCGAGCGAACGCAGCGCCTCGGCGGCAATACCCTCGTCCTCCTTGGCGAGCGCGAGCAGCAGGTGCTCGGTACCCACCTTATTTGAATGAAGATCGAGCGCCTCTTGCTTGGCCATGGACATGACCTTGCGCGCGCGATCGGTAAAACGGTCTAACATGCTAGTTCCTCTTAGACGAGCTAGTTTTTTCAAACGCAAAGCGCCGCCCCGCGGCAGCGCTTTGGTCTCTTTACCCATATGGAGTATATGTTAACCGTTGGGACCTTTCCCACCCGTAGCCGCGCGACAACGTCTACAAAAAAGGAATCGCTCTGGTCCGCTTGGCGGTTTGGTTTTGCGTTGCTGTCTAGCAGGCGGGCTCGACGTTAATACCTTCGGCAACGTCATTGACGGTATCGGCAGCGGGAGCGCCCGGCATGCGCACGAGCTCCATATGCGGCTCGGCAAAGACGGTTCCCATGGGGAAGGCGTGGCGAAAGACAAAGCGAGCAACCGGACCAGCCACCAGCAGGTTCCAGGGCAGGGCCATGATAAAGTTGCGCGGAATGTTGGCGAGCCACATCATCGGCAGCGCCTGCAAATTGGCAAGCGGGCCGCCGGGCATGTGGAACAGGCCCTCACACGCACCGTAGAGCGACATGATGATGACCATAGGAACGACCATGCAGGAGCTAACGGCGAGCGTCATGGCAAGCGGCGAGCTCTTGCCCGGCGTGACCAAGTACTTAAAGGCGAAACCCTTGGCGAGCGGGCTGGCCACGAACCAGTCGCAGCACATGGCAAAGACATAGGCAACGGGGAAGCCGAGCCACGCAGCGGCAACAACCTCGCCGTTGATGGCCCCATGCTGCAGGGCAACGTTGTAGATGCTCATCCAGAGCACCATGCAAAAGCACATGATAAAGGTGAACAGCAGGCTCTCTCGTTTGTTGATAGGCATAAAGGGCAGATTCCTCTCTGTGTTGCGTCGCGGCGCCGCCAACAAAAACGGGCGGGCGAGATGGAGCTGTTGGGACTTCATCTCGCCCGCCCGTGTTACGTGCGTCTGCGACTACTTATGTGGTGGAACCAGCCTAGCACGAAACGTATGCGCTTCGTAAGCGTTGAGTTTATGAAGATGCAGCGCGCCAATAATCCCCCGACCCCATAAGTTGCGGTGGAATACGGACTGTTTTGGCCCTTTAAGCAGCAATTCAGTCCCTATTTCACCGCAACTCATTTGGTGCAAAGCAACCTGTTCCCCTTGCACCAATTAGCTGGTATGGCGCCAGCGAGGGTCGGTGAGCGTACGTGCCACGCCCAGACCGACAGGCAAAAACGCCACGATGAGCACGGCGCGCACGAACCAGCCGAGCATATTGACCGTGTCGAAGGTGCACATGTAATACATCGAGCGATACAGATACAGGCCCGGCACCATAATGACAATCGATGGCACCGTGAGAGCGATGCGTGGGTAGGTGAGCTTGATCTCGGCTAAGCTCGCGAGCAGTCCCGATACCAGCGCGCCGATAAACGCCGCCGCCTCGGGAGGCATACCTGCGCTCATGCCCAAGAAGGGAAATAGCGTCGGTGCATCGACAAGGGTAAGGCGC
The DNA here is from genome assembly GCA_958436995.1 of uncultured Collinsella sp. Taxonomy (GTDB): domain Bacteria; phylum Actinomycetota; class Coriobacteriia; order Coriobacteriales; family Coriobacteriaceae; genus Collinsella. The sequence goes on along the minus strand of CAUBMI010000090.1, from coordinate 2,129 downwards.
AAGGTATTAGAAACGGCGCCGATGAGCCCTGCCGCCGCTGCCATCTTTACCGGGCTGTTGAACATAACCGAGAAGCCAAATACGCCGATAAAACTCATCACCATGCGCAAGAGCGTAAGAGCCAGTGGCGAGAGACCAAGCGGGGCAAAGTCATCCGGCGCCAGTCCCACACACTCGGCAACCATCCAACCTACGAGCGTCGCCATCACAATAATCGAGACGGCATATGACAGACGTTCGATACCGCTTCGCATATCGAGCTTTGCGATGTCGAGGCCTGCCGTAATGAGGGGAAAGCCGGGAATCACAAAGAGCATGGCGCCGATATAGCCTTCTTGGTGCGACATTGCCCCCGGAATCACCTGGCCAAGGCCGACCAATGCCAGCAGATACGAAACGCAAGCGAGCGCAACGCCCGTCGTCAGCGCGCTAAACTGGCCAAGACCCTGCTTGAGAATATGGGAGCGAGCAAAGTTACCGACACCAGCGCCTACGAATGCGCAGGCCATCTCGATAGGGCCGCCGCCGAGCAAAAAGACGAAGGCGCCGCAAGCACAGGCTGCCGCAAGGCCCTGTTGCCAGGGAGAGTAATCGGGCTTTGAGCTCTCAACGGTCCTGAGCATCTCGTGATACTCGTGTACCGTGAAGCGACGACCATAGGTCTCGATTTCCTTGAGGAAACTCTCCATCATCCAAATGCGATGGGTATTGACTCCCGTTGTGGGCAGGCTGACAACCTCGTTAAAGCAGTGGCCATCTTCGATGCAGGTGCACTCAAACGACAGAAGACTCAGGTCGACGTGAATCGTGACGCCGAGCACAGCGGCAACACGATTCATGGTATCGCGCACGCGCCAGGCACCTGTTCCGCTTGCCAGCATAAGCATGCCGGTGCGGCAGATGATGGATGACTTATCAGTGAGCGGCGCATCGACGGCAAGCTCATCGCCTGCCGTCACGATCTGGTGCCAGTCAGTTTTCATATGGAGCGCGCCGGCACGAACGCCGTGGTGCATGGGGGCTCTCGAAAGCAGCGAGTCAAGGCGCGAAGGCTGTGGGGGCTCCGCTGATCCGACCTCAACCTCATCAGCCTCTTCATCGACCAGATCAAAGGAATCAAGCGGCGCTGGCTCGCGACGGTCGATCAGCTCCTCGTCCTCATCATCAAAGTAGTTGAACTGATCGAGCATGTCCTCTTCGATTGCGCGCTCGCTCGCGTCGTCCATACAGATGCTCCCTTCCTGCCGACTAACCCCCATCCTAGGCAGCGACGGCTAAAGGAAACATAAAAGAGACGGCTGTCATGCGAGCCACATGCGCAATATCCGTTGGGTAGTCGTTTAAGAACGTCCCCAATGACTACATCGATGTTTTGGCAACGCCAGCGAGCGGGTCGCATTTGAGACAAGGTGACGTGAAACGAAAGGGCGCTGACCTTCTGGTCGCGCCCTTGAAGTTGAACGTCAGATTGTCCAAATGCGGCCCGCGCAGCGTCGAGCCGTTACGCGGTTCGTAGAACCGCGTAACTAGTTAGTACATCTTTGCGCCGGCGGGGATGGAAGCGTCGAGCTGGATCAGATTGAGACGCTCCTCGCCCTCCTCCTCGTGGATAGCGCTGATCAGCATGCCGCAGCTGGGGATGCCCATCATCTTACGCGGAGGCAGGTTGGTGATGGCGAGCAGGGTCTTGCCGACCAGGTCCTCGGGCTCGTAATAATCGTGAATACCGGAGAGGATGGTGCGGTCGGTACCGGTGCCGTCGTCGAGCGTAAAGTTCAGCAGCTTCTTGGACTTCTTGACGGCCTCGCATGCCTTGACCTTCACAGCGCGGAAATCGCTCTTGGAGAAGGTATCAAAGTCGACGAACTCCTCAAACAGCGGCTCAACGGCGATCTTGGAGTAATCGAGCGTGGGCTTAAGCGACTTAACGAACGGGCTCGCGGCGTTGCCGGCCTCAGCAGCCTTGGCAGCAGCGGCACCGGACTGGAAACCCTTCTCGGGCTTCATGTGCGGGAACAGCAGGACATCGCGGATAGAAGCCTGGTTAGTAAGCAGCATGACCACGCGGTCGATGCCGATGCCGATGCCGCCCGCGGGAGGCATACCGTACTCGAGGGCGCGCACGTAGT
>CAUBMI010000089.1 GCA_958436995.1 uncultured Collinsella sp. | reverse complement strand
GTGGGGCTCGAGAACGGCAGCTTGGGGATGATGACACAGCGCAGCGTCTCGCCGCTGGCGTCAAACCCTTCCCAAAAGGCCTTAAGCGCAAAGAGCGACGAGGCCGGTTCGTTGATAAAGCGATCGCGCAGGCGGCGAGGAGACGAGTTGCGCTGCTGGCAGTTGAGTTCCAGGCCCGCACGAGCCATCTTGGGCTCGACGCGATCGTACAGCTCCTCCATGTCACGCCTGTTGGTGAACAGCGTGAGCACCGATCCGCCCATGGCAAGATGAGCGTCGACCAGCACGCGCTCGAGCGCCGTAAGATAGCCTTCGCGGTCGCGCGGATCAGGAATATCCCCAGCCACGACCACGGCCATATTCGAATCGAAGTCGTAGCTCGAATCCAAGTGCAGCGACGATGATGTCGAGGCACCGATACGATCGAGTCCGACGGCGTGGTTAAAATGCTCAAAGCTCTTGGAAACCGTCATGGTCGCCGATGCAAAGATAGCCGTGTGAACCTCTGGCAGCCACTCGGTTGCCAAGGCCTCGCCAATATCGATGCGCTCCGCGGTCATCGACTCGCCGCCGGCACGCAGCCTGCGATTGACTTGCAGCGAGTACACGTAGTGTTCGTCGGTACCGTCGATGATGAGTTTGAGGTTCTCGGCCAGCTCGTGCAGGCGGCGCGAGATATCCCCCAAGTCCACAACGACCTCGGGCTTGTCGGCGGCAACGGACTGCACGAGCGCATCGACACTCTTGTCAGCTTGTTCCAATGCGTCGATGGCAGCGTAGGCCGACTGTAAGAAATCATGCCAGTCGTCAGATTCGCGCAGCTCGGGGCCAATCCATAGGTTCGCATTGTCATAGCCCCCGCGAGCACGGCGGCCAAGCTCGCGAACGCCGTCAAACACATCGGCAATCGCCATGCTCGCACGCACAACTGTCGACGTCGCCTTGGCGGTAAGACCCAGGTAGAGCGTAGAGCCCTCCGAGGTTGCCAAATCGCGGGAAACCTGGCTCAGCGCACCGGTGCTCGAGCCACCCAGGCGCTCAAACAGAACGCGCGATTCATCCGCCGACACCACGCGCGCCCATTGACGGCGTGCCTCGCGCTCGATGGAGTGGGCCTCATCGATCACCCAGTGACGGATCGGAGGCAAGATTCTGCCCTCGGCCGCAACATTGCGAAACAGCAGGGAATGGTTGGTGACCACCACATCGGCATGCGCCGCGCGACGGCGGGCGCCGTGGACCAGGCATTTATCGGGGAAAAACGGGCAGAGGCGACGGGCGCACTCGCGCGAGGCCGTCGTAAAGTCGGGACGGTTGACGCTGCGCCAGCGAATGCCGAGCGAATCGAGGTCGCCATCGGCCGACTGACACACGTACGCCATGATGACCGCGACTGCCGTAAGCGTGTCGGCAGGATCACGCTTAGTCGTAATTTCGACTTGGCCACGGCTCATGCGCTCAAGCTTACGCAAGCATGGATAGTGGTCATAGCCCTTAAGGGCGCAAAACGATAGGCCGCCGTCCAGCTGCTCGGCAAGTTTGGGCAGCTCATGATACATGAGCTGGTCGGCAAGATTATTCGATTTGGTCGCAATACCAACCGTGATGTTGTTGCGGCGCGCGGCCTCGGCAAAAGGCACTAGGTAAGCCATCGATTTGCCGACGCCCGTCCCCGCCTCAATCACGCGATGCGTTCCCGTAACGAGTGCGTCACGGACCTCGAGCGCCATCGCGATTTGCTCATCGCGCGGCTCGTACGTGGGATACATGCGATTAACCAGGCCGCCCGGCGCATAGTCCGCCTCGATTTCCTCGCGGCTCGGCATCTTAAGGACCGGCAGCTCGTCCGCATCAACGCGATCATCGGCCCGATCGGCCTTGAGTACGTCGGCGCGGGCGGCGCTGAGAGAGAAGATGGAACCGGGGTTCTGTCCCGCCAAGAAGGAGAAGATGGGACGATAGGACCAGGGTACGTCGGGGTGCATGTCGGCCAGGCGCGCCATTAAGCCCTGAGGCAAGTCGGTGAGCGCCACGAGTAACACGCGCCACACACCACACAGGGCGTCGACATCGGCGTTGGCGCGGTGCGACACCGAGTCGCAACCAAACAGGTCGGCCATGAAAGACAGCTTATGCGAGGCCAGGCGCGGAAGCGCGATGCGCGACAGTGCCAGCGAATCGATCCAGATGTCGCTGACGTTGACACCGCCCTTGACCGACTCGATAAACGAACGGTCGAAGGTGGCGTTATGCGCAATCACCGGGCAGCCGCCGACAAAATCGGCGAGAGCGGCCACGGCCTCGACGGCCGATGGGGCATCCACCACATCGGCGTTTGTAATGCTCGTGAGTTCGGTAATCTCGGCGGGAATCAGCTGCTTGGGATGCACGAAGGTATCGAACCGATCGACAACCTCGCGGCCCGAAAGGCGGGCCGCTGATATCTCGATAAGCTCGTTGTCCTGCACCGAAAGACCCGTGGTCTCGGTATCGAGGACGATAACATCTTCCTCGATGAGACCAAACGATTGGGTTTTGGCGCGCTCGGCAAGCGTGGCATAGGAATCGATGACAAACTGCGGCGTTCCCGACGAAACAGCGTCCTCGATTAGCATGCAACGCCCGCTCGACGAAGTCCCATACGAATCAGACTGTCACACACCTGCGGGAACGTCATGTCATCGGTGTGGCGAATCTCATCCGGATACAGCGATGTATCGGTCATGCCGGGAATCGTGTTGGTCTCGAGGATGACGGGGCCATTCTCGCTCACGATAAAGTCGCTGCGCGAGATACCCAGGCAGCCGAGTGCCTTATGGGCAGCACAGGCGAGCTCCTGAGCACGAGCGTAGTTCTCGGGCGAAATCTGCGCCGGAATGCGATGGATGTCCGTAGGGTCGACATACTTCACGTCCAGATCGTAGAACTCGCAGTCCTCGGGCTTGCGGATCTCAACGATCGGCAGGGCGCGCACGTCATCCTCGCCGTACACGCCGACGGTGATCTCGGTACCCTCGATGCACTTCTCGACCAGCACCTTGTCGCCGTACTCAAACGCCTTGGCGATTGCCGCGGGCAGCTCGGAGGGCTCATGGACCAGGGAAATGCCATAGCTGGAACCGTTTACGGCCGGCTTCACAAAGCAGCGCTCGCCACAAACCTCGACGATATGATCGATATCGACTTCATCGCCCACCTCGAGCGCGAGGCCGGGGGCAATGGGAACGCCCGCCTTGGCGTACAGGAGCTTCGAGACCTCCTTGTCGGCACCGCAGGCGCTTGCGAGCACGCCCGAGGCCGTGTAGGGGATACCCAAGGTCTCCATGGCACCCTGCATGGCACCATCCTCACCGCCGGCGCCGTGCATGGCGATAAACGCCACGTCGAAACCACCGGTCGCCATGGTTACCATAAAATCATCGGCAGCCGTGTCGAGCAGCTCCACCGAAGTGTAGCCGGCCTCCTTCAAGGCCGCCACGACGTTCTTTCCCGAATTGAGCGAAATCTCGCGCTCAGCGGAATGACCGCCCGCCAAGACCGCTACGTGCATGTTCTCTAGGCTTTTACCCGGCATGGGCAGACTCCTCCTCTATAATTTCTGCAGCTGATACCATATTGTAGCGATACCCTCTACGTTTCCCCAAAATCGAAAGGCTTCCATGAATCCCAGGACTAAATCTCAGGACATTCGCGACTTGAGCCAAAACGATATTCGCGAGCTTGTGGCCGAACTTGGCCAGCCCGCCTTCCGCGCAAAGCAGCTCATCGAATGGGTCTTTGAGAAGAACGTTTGTTCGTTTGACGATATGACCAACCTTCCCAAGGCTTTCCGCGAGCAGCTTAAAGAGGCTTTTGCCTTTGACACGCCGACTGAACTCACCAAGCAGATTTCCAAAGATGGCTCTCGCAAGTATCTGCTCGAGTACCACGACGGCATTTCCGTCGAGACCGTCGGTATGCCCCGTCGTAACAAGCTTTCCGTCTGCGTTTCCACCCAGGCAGGCTGTGGCATGGGCTGCGCCTTTTGCGCTACCGGTCTCAACGGCCTCAAGCGCTCTCTGACCGCTCAAGAGATCGTCGACCAGGTACTTCATGTATCCAACGATTTTGGCGAGCGTGCCACGAGCGTTGTCTTCATGGGCCAGGGCGAGCCGTTTGCCAACTACGACGAGGTTCTCAAGGCACTGCGTATCCTCAACGACCCCGATGGCATCGGTATCGGCGCCCGTCACCTCACCGTCTCTACCAGCGGCGTTATTCCCGGTATTCGCAAATTTGCCGACATCCCCGAGCAGTTCACGCTTGCCGTTTCCCTGCACTCCGCCATCCAGTCGACGCGCAACAAGCTCATGCCCGGTGTTAAGAAGTACACGCTGCTCCGCCTTCACGAGGCGCTTCAGCTCTACACCGAAAAGACTGGCCGCCGCCCGACCTATGAGTATGCCATGATCGAAGGCGTCAACGATACGAATCCCGAGATGCAGGCACTCTGCGACTTCTGCGAGGGAACGCTGTGCCACGTTAACCTGATTCAGCTTAACGACATAGAGGGCAGCCCGCTCAAGCCGTCGCCGATTCATAAGGTCGAGGATCTTCAGCGCCGCCTTGAGTCTCGCGGCATCGAGACCACGATCCGTAATTCTCGCGGCAATGATATTGATGCTGCCTGCGGTCAGCTGAAGCAACGTTTCAAGGTCCAGAAGAACGCATAGGGGAGTCTGTACCCCATAACGTTTCATGTGAAACATCCGACAGTCCTGGTTGCAAATAATGCAACCAGGACTGTTTCATTTATATTCATACTATTGAATTTGATTTACATAAGGTTAGTTTTATGGCCAAAATAAGGGGTCCTTGTCTCCTAAATCAGACAAGAACCCTTTCAAAACAGGCAAGTAATTGTTAGGTACCTAATAGCCAACATTTTCCCACTGATGGTTAACCCAGTCTTGGTTAATCTTGGGATTCTTAGTCACCTGAGCAGTGCGCATTGCGACATCTTCGGTCATGACATCCATTTTCTTCTTAGATGTATCGACGATATCCTGAGCGCCACGCAGCAGTCGACCGCGTAGTTCATCATCTGTCGCAATCTTATAACCTGCAAAAGCACCAGCGGCGACAGTGGTTGCCAATGCAATGACCGCAAGAACCTTACTCTTCATCCTGATCCTCCTGCCCAAATTGAATCATTTCGCCAAGGATACGGGAGAGCTCTTCTTCGTCTTTGAACTCGATTTCAATTTTGTTCTTGCCACGCGAGCTCTTCACACGCACATTCGTGTTGAAAACTTGACGAAGGACTCGAGCGGCCTTTTTGAATGACTGAGGTGTTGCTGGCCTCGGAGTCCTTGGCGTCTCTCCGGCAGAAAACAACGGAGCAAGATTTTCTGTCGCTCTAACGGAAAGTCCTTCTGCAACAACCTTCTCAGCAAGTCGAATCCTGGCATCTTCATATGGAACTGCAAGAATAGCTCTCGCATGGCCCGCAGTAAGCTTACCCTCGAAAATCAACTGCTGTACGACTTCGGGAAGATCTAGCAAACGAAGTGAATTTGTAATTGCAGAACGAGACTTACTGACAGCCTTTGATAACGCCTCTTGTGTCATACCGCTGGCATCAATGAGCTGACGATAACCCTTCGCCTCTTCGACGGGATTCAAATCAGAACGCTGAAGATTCTCAATAAGAGCAAGAGCGAGCATCTCCTCATCATTAACTTCCTTAATGATGACAGGCAGGTCCTCAAGACCAGCAAGCTTTGAAGCCTGGTAACGGCGCTCACCAGCGATGATCTCATAGCCGTTTCCATGCTTGCGAACCAACAGCGGCTGCAAAACACCATGTTCCCGAATCGACTCGCTCAACTCTCGAAGTTCAGTTTCGTTAAAGTGAATTCGCGGCTGATTAGGGTTTGGAACGATAT
>CAUBMI010000088.1 GCA_958436995.1 uncultured Collinsella sp. | reverse complement strand
GCAAGCGTCGGCTGCACGGTTACGATCACCGTCAGCACCAGCGCCAGCGCGGCGGAAGCCCACAGCCACTTGTTCTGCTTCTTCATGGTGAACAGCGACGCACGACGGCTGCGCATATTGAAGCAGTGGAAAATCTCGACCATGTTGAGCGTGATGAACGCCATCATCACGCCTTCCTCGTCGGCATTGCCGGCGATCATATCGGCGATGTGGATGTAGCCCATGTCAAAGTACACGCCCACAAAGAAGCTCGCCAGCACCAGCACGGTGATGATTAGGCCCTGGACCACGCAGTCCAGACCCATATGTCCGGCAAAGACACCATCCTTGGCGTTGCGCGGCTTGCGCTTCATGATATCGCCCTCGGCGTCCTCCATGCCCAGCGCGAGCGCAGGGAAGCAGTCGGTGACCAGGTTCACCCACAGCAGCTGCACCGGCTGGAAGATAGTAAAGCCGATGAGCGTGGCGATAAACACCGAGAACACCTCGGCAAGGTTAGCCGAAAGCAGGAACTGGATGACCTTGCGGATGTTGTCGTAGATGCGACGGCCCTCTTCGCAAGCGCCGATGATGGTAGCGAAGTTGTCATCAGCAAGTACCATGTCGGCGACGTTCTTGGTGACATCGGTACCGGTGATGCCCATACCGACGCCGATGTCGGCGCGCTTGATGGACGGGGCGTCGTTGACGCCGTCGCCCGTCATGGCCACAATCTGGTCGCGCGACTTCCAGGCCTCGACGATGCGGGTCTTGTGCTCGGGCTGGACGCGGGCGTACACGCCGTAGTCCTCGATGTGCGCGTCGAGTTCCTCGTCGCTCGTGCGGTCGAGGTCGGCGCCCGTGATGGCCTGGCTGCGATCGGCGACGATACCCAGCTGCTTGGCGATGGCCACGGCGGTGTCGATGTGGTCGCCCGTGATCATGACGGTGCGAATGCCAGCGTCGTGGGCCTCGCGGATGGCTTCGGCGACCTCGGGGCGGACCGGGTCGATCATGCCGGACAGGCCGCAGAAGACCAAGTCGTGCTCGAGCGCAGCGGGGCTGCAGTCGCTCGGGACCTCGGTGTAGGTGCGGCTTGCCAGCGCCAGCACGCGCAGAGCCTCGTCGGCCATGGCCTTGTTGGCGGCCACGAGCTCGGCGCGACGCTCCTCGGTCAGCGGGACGACCTTTTCGCCCTCGTAGATATGGGTGCACAGGCCGATCACCACGTCGGGCGCGCCCTTGGTGTACTGCTCGTACTCGCCATCCAAGGTCTCGACGATCACGGACATCATCTTGCGGCCCGAGTCGAACGGGGCCTCGCCCACGCGCGGATGCTCGGCAGTCAGGCCGGTGAGGCCAGCCTTGCCGGCGTCGTTGACGAGCGCGCACTCGGTCGGCTCGCCCACGGCCTCGCCCAGCTCCTCGTCCCACTGAGCATCGGAGCACAGCGCCATGCCGGCCAGGAACTTCTCCTTGGGCGCAGCGAGCTCGTGCTTGACGACGGTCATCTTGTTCTGGGTAAGGGTACCGGTCTTGTCGGAGCAGATGGTCTGTGTGCAGCCAAGGGTCTCGACAGCAGAGAGCTTGCGGATAATCGCCTGGCGCTTGGCCATCTTGGTCACGCCAAGCGAAAGGACGATGGTCACGACGGCAACAAGGCCCTCGGGGATGGCGGCGACGGCGAGCGAGACGGCAACCATAAAGGTGTCGAGCAGGGCAGTCGGATCGGTAAGGACGTTGCCCACGCCGTGGCGGAGGATGTCAACGCCAAAGATGACGACGCAGATGACGATCACCATGATGGTGAGGATGCGGCTGAGCTCGGCGAGCTTCACCTGCAGCGGCGTGAGCTCTTCCTTGGCCTCGGCCAGGGCGCCGGCGATCTTGCCCATCTCGGTGTTCATGCCGGTGCCGACCACGACGGCGCGACCACGGCCGTACACGACGGTGGAGCCCATATAGCACATGTTCTTACGGTCGCCGAGCGGCACGTCGTCGGTGCCGGCGGCGAGCTCGATCACGTTGGCATGCTTCTCGACGGGCACGGACTCGCCGGTGAGCGCGGCCTCTTCGATCTTCATCGTGGCGCTCTCGAGCACGCGGCAGTCGGCCGGGACGGAGTCGCCCGCCTCGAGCATGATCACGTCGCCGGGCACGAGCTCGGCGCTCGGCAGGTGCACGAGCTTGCCGTCGCGTAGCACCTTGGACTGCGCCGCACTCATCTCCTGCAGGGCCTCGAGGGCCTCCTCGCTCTTGGCTTCCTGGACCACGCCCAGCACCGAGTTGACGATAACGACGAACATGATGATGGCAACATCGGCAAAGTCGGGCTCGCCCTTGACCATGCCCGTGAGCGCACTGATGACGGCGGCAACGATCAGCATGATGACCATAGGGTCAGCCATCTGTTCAAAGAAACGCCTCCACAGCGGCGTCTTCTCAGCTTCCTCGAGCTTGTTAGGGCCTGTCTTGGCGAGGCGCGAAGACGCCTCGTCGTTGCTCAGGCCGAGGTTCTCATCGACACCTTGGTCGCTGAGCACCTCCGCCGCGGCGGACAGGTATTCCTTTTGCATATAGAGTCCCCTCCTGGGATTCGGGCCACTCAGCAGATTGATGCCCGATCATAATTCCCAGGAGAAGGGCAAGGGCTCATCAAGGCTGCCGTGCTGAGCGGCAGTTGATAGTGGAGCTATGGTACCCCAAAGCGACGCGTCTAGCCAAAACAATCGGTTTGGAAATATGGTCCGCACGCAACGGTGCAGACCGTGTGATGCTCAACATTGGTAAAACGTTTTTTCTTCGGCACATCGCCAAACTGACATATCGCCCAGATAGCAGCGGTTAGAGCGGTTGGTAAAGATTTTCCATATACCGTTTTTCCCGCAAAAAATGAACTTCCATTTCGGCATACGGTCGATTTTTTGGGGTATTCGGTCGGCATTTCGTTATAATCATCTCGGTTTTATTTCTTATGGTTTATCTATCAGCGCAAGACGATGTCAGATGGAGGTCTGAATGTACAAGCGCACTAAGATTGTATGCACCATGGGTCCCGCCTGCGATAGCGACGAGACCATCCGCGAGATGATCAAGGCGGGCATGAACGTCGCCCGTTTTAACTTCTCGCACGGCTCCTACGACGAGCACCACGGTCGCATCGAGCGCGTCCGCCGTATTTCCAAGGAGCTCGGTCTGCCTGTCGGCATCCTGCTCGACACCAAGGGCCCCGAGGTCCGCACCGGCCTTCTGGTCGACGGCAAGAAGGTTGCCGTCAAGACCGGCGATAAGATCGTCGTCACCGCTCAGCCCACGTCCGAGGATTTCCACGGCACCGCTGAGCACATCTCCCTCGACTACCTGGCTCTGCCCTCCGAGGTCGAGAAGGGCTCCCTCATCCTGATCGATGACGGCCTGGTTGCCCTCGAGGTCGAGTCCGTCAGTGGCCAGGACATGACCTGCGTCGTTAAGAACGACGGCCTGATCGGCGAGCGCAAGGGCGTCAACATGCCCAACGTCAACATCTCGCTGCCCGCCATCACCGAGCGCGATCGTCAGGACATCCTCTTTGGCCTGACCGAGAACATCGACTACATCGCCGCTTCCTTCATCCGTGACGGCGAGTCCGTCCGCGGCATCCGCGAGCTTTGCCGCGAGAACGGCGGCGAGCACGTGACGATCTTCCCGAAGATCGAGTGCGCCTTGGGCGTCGAGAACTTCGACGAGATTCTCGAGGCTTCTGACGGCATCATGGTCGCCCGTGGCGACCTGGGCATCGAGATCAAGCCCGAGCTCGTTCCCCACATCCAGAAGGAGATCATCGCCAAGTGCAACGCGGCCTACAAGCCCGTCATCACTGCTACGCAGATGCTCGACTCCATGCAGCAGAACCCGCGCCCGACGCGCGCCGAGGTTGCCGACGTTGCTAACGCCATCTACGACGGCACCGACGCCGTTATGCTCTCTGGCGAGTCCGCTGCCGGTAAGTACCCGGTCGAGGCCGTCAAGATGCAGGCCAGCATTGCTCTCGAGACCGAGAAGTACCTCCCGGCCCACGCTCCGCTCGAGGTTCCGGCCGATGCTCACGGCACCCGCGTCGTCAACAACGTTGTGGGTATGTCCGCTGTGAACATGGCTACCACCGTTGGCGCCAAGTGCATCACCGTGCCGACGACCACCGGTCGTACCGCTCGCCTGATCTCGCACTTCCGTCCCAACATGCCGATCTGCGCGTTCTCCCGCCACGAGTGGGCCGTCCAGCAGATGATCATGTACTGGGGCGTTATCCCGCATCAGGCCGAGATTACCCAGGGCACCGTCAACGGCACGATCGTCAAGGCGATCGAGACCGCTAAGGAGCTCGGCTACGTCGAGGCTGGCGATTTGACCGTCGCTACCGCCGGCGATCCCCGCATGAGCGTCCAGCTCGAGGACAAGGTCTCCTCGACCAACGTCGCTTACGTCGCTCAGGTGCGTTAAGTCGTACTTGCAAGCATGTTTGCATTGCAAAGGGCCCGGAAGGCTTCGCCTTCCGGGCCCTTTTTCTGTGTCAATGCCGGCACACGGCAAAACACGCACCCATTTCTTTACCAAAAGCGCGAAATCCACCTTTCGAGGCCCAAAAATAAAGTCCCAAGCGCTAAAAGTGTTCGCCCGATGGCGAAACCACACCTTACCCGACGCTGCTAAATCGTTTTAGCAAGAGCCAGATCGACCGCGTTTTCGGAAGTATGCGGCAAATTCTGAGACCTCCGAGCACACCCCGTTTTTTCGCAACAAAATGCCTGATAAACTGGCCTCAAAAGCCAGGTCTGCTCACAGGGTTCAGATTTTGCCGCATACTTCCGAATTGACGCTGGCATCGCACGGTCCAAAAGCACATTTCGACCAGGAGGATATCATGGACCTGACGCTATGCGGTCAATCCGCTTTTTACTATCACTGTATCCCGCCGCAGGTATTAGGGCTTTACCCCGCCATTAGCCTTGGCAATATGGATCGCAGATGTTGCGGCCTCGGAAGTCATGCAGTTGTAAAAGACCTACTTCACGCACCGCTTCACAGGTTTGTATTCACTCGAGCACAATCCGGGTCGCGAAGCCTGTTTAAATCGCACCTCCTGACCCAAGAGCCGCCTCCCGGGTCGTTTAGGCAAACTGAACATGGATTTGATGTCACGTCGCCCGAGTTTACGCTGCTCAGCCTTGCTACGCAGGTCTCACGCAACCAGCTACTCATGGCTTGCTACGAGATGTGCGGCTCCTTTGCAGTGTTTAAGCCCTGCGAGCGAACGCAACAACAACTTGATGAAGCTATTTCGCTTAAGCTCATTCCACCCAACTGCTGCTGGGAGCGTGTTGTCGACACCAAGGGCAATGACACCAATTTGTGGAAGCGCCCGCCGCTCCTCAGCGCGGCGGATATCGCCGCGTTCGCCAAGCAGGCTGCAGGCCTGCGCGGCGTTAAACAACTGCGCTGGGCGGCCGAGCACATGACGGGGCAGACCGCCTCGCCCTTCGAAGTACAGGCCTCTATGCTTGTCTCGCTCCCCCGCAACGAGGGCGGCATGGGCATCAACATCGCAAACAACGTGCGCATCCCACTCAGCGACGCCGCGCGCTCACTGTATGACAAAACCTGCTGCTACGCCGATATCCTCATCGAGAGCAACAACGACAGCATGGGCGTCATCTTGGAATGCCAAGGCCGCTCCGCCCACGATGGCGAAGCCGCAAGTCTCTCCGATGCCGAGCGCACCACCGCCCTCACAAGCATGGGCTATGACGTTATCCAGATAACCTATGAGCAAATCAAAGACACGAAGAGCTTTAACAACATCGCCGAACTCATCCATAAAAAGGCAGGGCTCCCCTACATCCCAAAGACCGATCAGGAACGCACCACCGAAGATGCCCTGCGGCGGGAGCTATTGGTCGATTGGGATGAGCTGTTCGCCGTCAAGCCGGCC
>CAUBMI010000087.1 GCA_958436995.1 uncultured Collinsella sp. | reverse complement strand
CGCACTTTACCTGCGTAAACAATGTGAGTGAAATATGAATCTCGATGGATACGCCCGCAGCCGTGTATACTAAACAGCTGTGTGAAACCAGGGGAGTATTCTGGCTGGACAAAATGCCTGCTTAATAGGGTTGTCAGGTAGTCCGGGCGTAATACAAGACTGGGGAGCACGTCGTGTAAGTAGTGGTCCTCTAGGGGCGTACGCTCGGTGGTGTACGCATTGTCCCAAGACCACGCGAGAGTTGGGATCATATCTTGATCAGCATGATTCTCGGCCGCAAGATTGGCATGACCCAGGTTTGGGACGAGGACGATAACGTCGTTCCCGTCACGGTCATCCAGGCTGGCCCCTGCGCTGTCTCGCAGGTTAAAACTCAGGCAACCGACGGCTATGACGCCGTCCAGATCGGTTTCGGCGACATCAAGGCCAAGAACGTGAACAAGCCCATGGCTGGTCACTTCGCCAAGGCTGGCGTCGAGCCTGTCCGCTTCCTTCGTGAGGTCCGCGTCGAGAACGGCGAGGAGCACAAGGTCGGCGAGGTCGTCACCGTCGCTGATTTCGCTGATGTCGAGAAGGTCGACGTCATCGGTACCTCCAAGGGTAAGGGCTTCCAGGGTCGCATCAAGCGCTGGGGTCAGCGCCGCGGTCCTATGACGCATGGTTCTCACTTCCAGCGTCACCCCGGTTCTATCGGTCAGTGCGCCTATCCTGCGCGCGTCCTCAAGGGCGTCAAGATGGCCGGTCACATGGGTAACGAGCGCGTTACCGTCAAGAACCTTTCCGTTGTCCGCATCGATGCCGAGCAGAACCTCATCTTGGTCAAGGGCGCTGTCCCGGGTGCCAAGAATGGTCTCGTCGCCATCCGTATGGCCTAAGGGCCCAGCCCATTTAGCCCAGCGTCATACCAAGGAGAACACTTAAATGGCAAAGTTTGAAGTAAAGAACAGCGAGGGCAAGAAGGTCGCCGAGGCCGAGCTCGCCGCTGAGGTGTACGGCATCGAGCCGAACATCCACGTTATGCACCACATCGTCAAGTGCCAGATGGCCTCTTGGCGTCAGGGCACCCAGTCTGCTAAGGGTCGCTCTGAGGTTTCCGGTGGCGGCAAGAAGCCTTGGCGTCAGAAGGGCACCGGCCGTGCCCGCCAGGGTTCCATCCGTGCTGCCCAGTGGCGTCACGGTGGCGTCGTCTTCGCCCCCAAGCCCCGTTCCTACGCTAAGCGTATGAACAACAAGGAGGTCAAGCTGGCTATGCGCTCCGCGCTGTCCGCCAAGCTGGCCGATGGCGAGCTCGTGCTCGTCGACGACTACGGCTTCGAGAAGCCTTCCACCAAGGCTGCCGTCGCCATGCTCAAGGCTCTCGGCCTTGAGGGCAAGCGTCTGACCATCATCGTTCGCGATGAGGACGTCAACGCCTACCTGTCGTTCCGCAACATTCCCAAGACGTTCATCATCACCGCTGACGAGGCCAACACCTACGATCTCGTCAACAACAACGCTGTGCTGATGCCCGCCGACATCGCCGCTCACTTCGGGGAGGTGCTTGCATAAATGACCGCCCACGAGATCATCATCCGTCCGATCGTGTCCGAGCGTTCCTTCTCCGGCATGGAGCAGAACAAGTACACGTTCGAGGTCGCCAAGGATGCTAACAAGTATCAGATCAAGGACGCTGTCGAGGAGATCTTCGGCGTCAAGGTCGTTCGCGTGAACACCTTGACGGTCAAGCCCAAGACCAAGCGCGTGCGCTATGTCGCCGGCAAGACCCGTTCTTGGAAGAAGGCCATCGTCACGCTGGCCGAGGGCGACACCATCGAGGTCTTTGGCAACCAGGCCTAAGACTCGCTGCTGTTGAGTGAGCTCATGCCTCCCAAATAGGGGAGGCGAGAGCTCAAGGTTTCGGGCGTATAAAATGGACACGCCCGGAACCGTGTATACGTCCGGTGTCATCGCACCCGAGGCAGAACCTCGAATCCCTGTCTGCGATGGCTAACGGATTCCTATTGAAAGGGATTGTAATGGCTGTAAAGCACCTTAAGCCGACCTCCGCTGGTAGGCGTTGGCAGACGATCTCCGATTTCTCTGAGATCACCTGCACCAAGCCCGAGAAGTCTCTTCTCGAGCCCCTGCCCAAGAAGGCCGGTCGTAACAACAACGGCCGCATCACCACCCGCCACCAGGGCGGCGGCGTGAAGCGTCGTTACCGCGTGATCGACTTCAAGCGCAACAAGGACGGCGTGCCCGCCAAGGTTGCCACGATCGAGTACGATCCGAACCGTTCCGCTCGCATCGCTCTGCTGCACTACGCTGACGGTGAGAAGCGCTACATCTTGGCCCCCAAGGGCCTCGAGGTCGGTCAGACCATCATGTCCGGTTCTGACGCCGACATCAAGCCGGGCAACGCTCTGCCCCTCGCCGACATCCCCGTCGGTACGCTCATCCACGCCGTTGAGTTCCAGCCGGGCAAGGGCGCCGCTATCGCCCGTTCCGCCGGTAACTCCTGCCAGCTGATGGGTAAGGAGGGCAAGTACGCCATCGTCCGTATGCCTTCCTCCGAGATGCGTCGCATCCTCGTTACCTGCCGCGCCACCGTCGGTGAGGTCGGCAACGCCGATCACGCCAACATCGTCATCGGCAAGGCCGGCCGTAAGCGTCACATGAACGTGCGCCCGACCGTCCGCGGTACCGTCATGAACCCTGTCGACCACCCGCACGGCGGTGGCGAGGGCAAGAACCACACCTCTGGTCGTCCCTCTGTTACCCCCTGGGGTAAGCCGACGAAGGGCCTTCGTACGCGCAAGAAGAAGAAGGTCTCGAACCAGCACATCATTCGTCGCCGTAAGAAGTAATTTCGGATACCGAGTTTTAGGAGAAAGCACTTATGAGCAGAAGTCTCAAAAAGGGCCCGTTCGTGGAGACTCGCCTTCTCTCGCGTATCACCGCGATGAACGAGGCTGGCAAGAAGGACGTCGTGAAGACCTGGTCCCGCGCGTCCACCATCTTCCCCGAGATGGTTGGTCACACCATCGCCGTCCACGACGGCCGCAAGCATGTGCCCGTGTATGTTACCGAGTCCATGGTTGGTCACAAGCTCGGCGAGTTCGCGCCGACTCGTACGTTCCGTGGCCACAAGGCCAAATAGGGGGTTAACCGTAAATGGCAACTAAGTCTATTGAAACTGAGGCCACCGAGGTTCGCGCCGTCGCTAAGTACGTGCGTGTTTCCCCCAGCAAGGCCCGCCTGGTGGTCGATCTGATCCGCCGCAAGCCTGTCGCTCAGGCCTTCGACATCCTCCACTTCTGCGACCGCGCCGTCGCCGTGGATGTCGAGAAGGTTCTCCGTTCCGCCGTTGCGAACGCCGAGAACAACAACGGTCTGCGTGCCGACAACCTGGTTGTCGCCGCTGCCTATGTTGACGAGGGTCCGACGCTTAAGCGCATCCGTCCCCGCGCCAAGGGTTCCGCTTCTCGCATTCTGAAGCGTACTTCCCACATCACCGTCGTCGTTGCTCCTCGAAAGGAGGCGTAAAGCTGTATGGGTCAGAAAGTCTACCCCACCGGCTTCCGTCTTGGCATTACCGAGAACTGGCGCTCCCGCTGGTTCGCAGAGAAGGATTACGCTAAGACCCTCGGTAACGATCTCGAGATCCGCAAGTACCTCGAGAAGCGTCTTTCCCGCGCAGCTGTCTCCCGCGTCGAGATCGAGCGCGCTGGCGACAAGGTGAAGGTCATCATCCTTACCGCTCGCCCCGGCGTTGTCATCGGTAAGAAGGGTGCCGAGATCGATACCCTCCGCACCGAGCTCGAGAAGGTCGCTGGCGTCTCCAAGGGCCAGCTCTCCGTCGACGTTGTCGAGATCAAGCGCCCCGAGCTCGACGCCAACCTCGTTGCTCAGTCTATCGCCGAGCAGCTCGAGGGCCGCGTTGCCTTCCGTCGCGCTATGCGCAAGGCTGTCCAGTCTGCCCGCAAGGCCGGCGCTAAGGGCATCCGTATCCAGTGCTCCGGTCGTCTCGGCGGTGCCGAGATGGGCCGTCGTGAGTGGTATCGCGAGGGTCGCGTGCCTCTGCACACCCTCCGTGCCAAGATCGACTACGGCACGGCTGTCGCCAGCACCACCATGGGTGCTTGCGGCGTGAAGGTCTGGATCTACCTGGGCGAGAAGCTCCCGGGCCAGCCTGTTCCCAACCCTGCACTCGAGGGCTCTTCCCGTCCTCGTCGTCGTAACTCCGAGAGGAGGGGTCAGTAGTGCTTGCCCCTAAGCGTATTCTTCACCGCAAGGTGCAGCGTGGCTCCATGAAGGGCCAGGCCAAGGGTAATACCGAGCTGCATTTCGGCGAGTTTGGTATCCAGGCTCTCGAGGCCCATTGGATCACCAACCGTCAGATCGAGGCCGCTCGTATTGCCATGACCCGCTACATGAAGCGTGGCGGTCGTGTCTACATCACGATCTTCCCCGATAAGCCCATCACCAAGAAGCCTGCCGAGACTCGCATGGGTTCTGGTAAGGGTAACCCCGAGGAGTGGGTGGCCGTCGTCAAGCCCGGCCGCATCATGTTCGAGGTCAAGGGTGTTCCCGAGGAGGTCGCTCGCGAGGCTCTGCGTCTTGCACAGCACAAGCTTCCCATCAAGACCAAGATTGTTGCTGCTAAGAACGCTGAGCAGCGCATCGAGAAGGAGATGGCTGAGGAGGCCGCTCTCGAGGCCAAGTGGGCTGCTGAGGACGCCGCCGCCGCCAAGGAGGAGAACTAATGAAGCCCGCAGAGATTCGTGAGCTCTCGGACGCTCAGCTCGTTGAGAAGCTGAAGGAAATGCGCGCCGAGCTCTTTAACCTTCGTTTCCAGATGGCCACCAGCCAGCTGGACAACACCGCTCGCGTCAACACCGTGAAGAAGGACATCGCTCGCGTCCTCACGGAGCAGCGCGCCCGCGAGATCGCAGCGGAGAAGTCCGCTGTCGCCGAGTAGGACCTAAGGAGAGAACATGACTGATTCGCGTAACTCGCGTAAGGTCCGTACGGGTGTCGTTACCTCCGTCTCCGGTGCCAAGACCATTGTTGTCACCATCACCGAGCGCAAGCGTCACCCCAAGTACGGCAAGATGATGACCAGCTCCAAGAAGCTGCACGCTCACGACGAGGAGTGCACGGCTGGCGTGGGCGACACCGTCCGCGTTATGGAGACCCGTCCTATGTCCAAGATGAAGCGTTGGCGCCTCATCGAGGTCGTCGAGCGCGCTAAATAAGCAGTCGCTCTTACGACTTGTACGTTTCCGAAGATGTGCGTATGCCTGGCTTGCATACCACGGGCCGTATAAAGGCTGCGCACCTCTCTTCGGTTCTTAGTTCGGAGGAACATCTACCATGATTCAGATGCAAACCATGCTGAACGTCGCCGACAACTCCGGCGCTCGCAAGATTCGCTGCATCAAGGTGCTTGGCGGTTCCAAGCGTCGTTATGCAGGCATCGGCGATGTGTTCATCGGTGCTGTCCAGGAGGCTACCCCTGGCGCCAACGTCAAGAAGAAGGACGTTGTCCGTTGCGTCGTCGTTCGCACCGTTAAGGAGATCCGCCGCAAGGATGGCTCCTACATTCGCTTTGATGAGAACGCCTGCGTTGTCATCAACAACGATGGTTCGCCCGTCGGCACCCGTATCTTCGGGCCCGTCGCTCGCGAGCTTCGTGACAAGAAGTACATGAAGATCGTCTCGCTCGCTCCCGAGACCCTGTAGTTAGGGGAGATATATGTATATCAAGAAGGGCGATAAGGTCCAGGTTCTCTCTGGTAAGGATCGCGGCAAGCAGGGCGTTGTCCTGCGTGCTCTCCCCGCCGAGAACAAGGTCGTTGTCGAGGGCGTTTCGGTCGTCAAGAAGGCCGTCAAGCCCAACGCTGCCAACCAGCAGGGCGGCATCGTTTCGCAGGAGGCTCCCATCGATGCCTCCAATGTCAATCTCGTTTGCCCCGAGTGCGGTAAGGTTACCCGCGTCGGTCACGAGAAGGACGGCAAGAACAAGCTGCGCGTCTGCAAGAAGTGTGGCCACAAGTTCTAAGCTGCCCGCAACATCAAGTTGCTAGCAAAGGCCCGGATGCC
>CAUBMI010000086.1 GCA_958436995.1 uncultured Collinsella sp. | reverse complement strand
GCTCGCCACGGCAAGGCTTTCGCCGGTCTGCTCAAGCGCTACTTTGGCTAAGCCAGCCGCCTGAGAGATAATCTCTAGCTCGATGAGGCCCGGACCGCATGGTTCGGGCCTTTTTCGTGACTCACGAACTTGTTAACGCCCTGAAACAGGACCGCCTTCGGCATCGGCTTCTCGTCAAAAACTAAGTGAGTAGACTTTTTTGAACTTGCCGAGCAGGCCATCCATATCACTTTATAAAGCCGCAGGTAAATGCCTTGTTACAAAACGGCCTGGTCACCAAAGTGCCAAAAGTCTACTCACTTAGAACCGCAGCCGTCCACGATCGAGCTGTTTTGTGTCTAACGGGCATCTTTCCGTCGATTACTCCCAATTTTGTCCAGTCAACGAATAGTTCGGACCGGAGTAATGTCTCAGCCCTTTGCTCATCTGAACTTTTATCACGATATTCAGCATCGAGCATCCTGCATACGGCCTTAACGATCGCGCGGAATTTATCCTCATCGAATATCTGTCTGTGTGTCAGGAGAAGTACATCGTAGCCCATGGCCTGAAGGGCCGTCATGCGGTCAGCGTCACGCAAGCCGTCCCCTGCGCGCCCGTGCGAGGCCTTTCCCTGACATTCAATGGCCACCTGTCGCGCTCCGTCCGGCGAAGACAGAAGCAGGTCGATAAAGACGCGGGACTTTCCCACAATCGCTCGAGCACTTGCACCTAGCCTCACTTCGACATTGAGCTCTATGCCGCAAAAACCTTCGCCCCCTAGTGTTCGCGGCAGTGCAAACAACAAATACGCCTCGACCTCAAAGGGCGATGCGGCGCCCAGCGGAACGAAACGCGACACCGCCATAAATCGCTTGCCGTACCGCATCCCGTAAACATCTGAACAAAAACGGTCGAGGTCTCCGCTCAAAACCAAAGCGTCGCGACGCCATAAATCTGAAGCGACGCCATCCTCGGACGGACAGCGTGTCCAGCCCGAAGTTGTCGGAATCGCGCCCGAATCAATTGCACGCGAAAGCTCCGCCTCGAGTGCCGCCGGCAGGGCACACACCGCAAACAAACCGCACATCTCCGCCAATACCAAAAGAAGCTGAAGATCCGTCAGATGCCGCAACATGATGAATGCCGTCAGTAGAGGAGACGTAATCAAAAACCCATGCTCCGTTTCTAGCACGGATTCCCTGGGGAGCTCACCGAGAAACAGCCGCTGCCTCATGCCGGCAGGGCAAGTCCGCTTGTTTCTCGTTCGAACCAACGTATACAACGGAAAGCCGAGCGCAACCTTAGCCGTCGGGTTACGGACAAGGTCATATCGCTGCCGGTCTTCTTCCGGTCGTGGAAGCGGCGGACACAAAGCAAGGACTTGAGGGGGCAAGCGCCAGTACCTAAAAGCCGATATGTCACAAAGTAGATCCTTCATAGGCACAGGAGAACACGGATTTCAACCCTGGTACTCACGCATTGGCGCGAACGCACCGAAAAGGGCGTCGAACGGACTGTTAAGTTTTCAACAGCCCTCCCCAACTGGCCAAAAGCTTGCCAAGAACTGGACGGGACCCTGTTGAAAACCCCATTTTTTTTCTCGTGCAGGAGCTGTGCGCGGCAAGTGAGTAGACTTTTTCGAACTTACCGAGCAGACCGATCATCCTGCTTTTCAAAACCGCAGGTAGATAGCTTGTTACAAAACTGCCTGGTCGCTAAAGCGTTAAAAGTCTACTCACTTAGATTGCAGAGTGTCCCCCATTAGCTGCAATTCCAAGGTATTAAGCACATTTGGACTCAAATCGTCATACTGGACAAGGATTCGAGTCGGGTTTTCATGGACAGATGCGCCGCCGGCACACCAAAAACAGTCACTGATATCGATAAAAGGAATGCTCGAGCGCGTGAGGGCCTGTGCAAAAGAGCTTCCGCCCGTTCCACGCTCCGCAACCACAGTGCAGTAAAGGCCCGCGTCTGCATGCTCGATCGAGACCTCCCCCGCCGGAAACGCTTTCCGTACAAGTGCCGTCAGGCCATCACGCGCCTCGCGAGCACGAACGCGCACACGGTTTACATGCCGCTCGTAATCACCCGATTCCAGCAAACGCGCCAAAGCGACCTGGTCAACAGAGCTCACCGACGAGGCGTAAAAACCAAGGTTGTGCTTAAACTGCTCCATTAGTTCATCGGGCAACACCATGTACGCTAGACGCAACGCCGATGACAGGCTCTTCGAAAAGGTGTTGGTGTAGATAACCGACTGAGCGGCATCGATTGACGCGAGCGCGGGAATCGGCTTACCAGCAAGACGAAACTCACAATCAAAGTCATCTTCGATGAGATAACGGCCTGGTCGCTCGGTGGCCCAGCTCAGCAGCGCGTAGCGACGCGCAATGCTCGTCACAAGACCGGTCGGATACTGATGGGACGGCATCAGGTGAAGGACATCGGTCCCGGTTTTCTGCAGAGCGCTCAGGTCCACGCCGTCATTATCCAACGGGATATGTCGTACTTGGCAACCCATAGCCTGATAGATGCGCGTCAGGCGCAAATACCCCGGATCCTCAACGGCATACACCTTGTCGGCTCCAAGCAATTGAACCAACATGGTATCGAGCAGCTGGGCGCCCGCACCGATAACGATGTTGTCGGGGTCGACATTCATGCCCCTCGTCCCGCGTAGATGGTGCGCAATCGCACGTCGCAGCCGAGCGGTGCCCTGCGCCGGCGCGGGCGAAAAGATTTCACGTTCGTCTTCGGATGTCAGCGTCGCCCGTAGCGCGCTTTGCCAAAGCCGCGCCGCCTCCAAAGCGGAAGGAGAAAGCGCATCGAATCGCTCGACCTGTCCGTTGACATCATGCGCGCTGGGGTCCACGGAGGCGACATCTCGGTCGATGCCCTCCGCAGCCGAAGCCAAGACCGGTGCATCCGGAAGCTCGCAAGCGTAGTAGCCACGCCGCGGCATTGAACAAATATAGCCCTCGGCAAGCAACTGGCTATATGCATTTTCGATTGTAATGACACTGATTCCCAGATGACTGGCAAAGGCGCGCTTAGACGGCAAATGCTCTCCCGCCGCAATGCGCCCAGCAACGATATCATCTCGAATTTGCTGGTAAACATACTCATAGAGCGATGCCTCGCCGCGTTGTTCCAAATTGTAGTCGAGCATGAGTTTGTCACCTGACCTTATCGAGTCATTCAATCTGGTATTAGTCTGACCTTGTTATTATCTTGAAAACTGAGTATTTCGCCATACCCAGCTCCCCGATAGGATGTTCCGTCAAGCAATGCACATGCCAACCAAGGGAGCAACCATGGCAGAACAGACCAGCAAGGCCGATCGCGTCAAACTCAACCGCGAGCTCGCGCAGATGCTCAAGGGCGGCGTCATCATGGACGTCACCACGCCCGAGCAGGCACGCATCGCCGAGGAGGCAGGCGCCTGCGCCGTCATGGCTCTCGAGCGCATCCCGGCCGACATCCGTGCCGCAGGCGGCGTCTCGCGCATGAGCGATCCCAAGATGATCAAGGGAATCCAGGAAGCCGTCTCCATCCCCGTTATGGCCAAGTGCCGCATCGGCCACATCGTCGAGGCGCAGATCCTGCAGGCCATCGAGATCGACTACATCGACGAGTCCGAGGTTCTCTCCCCCGCCGACGATGTCTACCACATCGACAAGACCCAGTTTGACGTCCCGTTTGTCTGCGGTGCCCGCGACCTGGGCGAGGCTCTGCGCCGTGTTGCCGAGGGTGCCACGATGATTCGCACCAAGGGCGAGCCGGGCACGGGCGACGTGGTCCAGGCCGTGCGCCACATGCGCAAGATCCAAAAGCAGATCCGCGACGTTGTTGCCCTGCGCGACGACGAGCTCTTTGAGGCAGCCAAGCAACTGCAGGTTCCGGTCGAGCTGGTGCGTGAGGTCCATGCCACGGGCAAGCTTCCCGTCGTGAACTTTGCTGCCGGCGGAGTCGCGACCCCCGCCGATGCCGCGCTGATGATGCAGCTGGGCGCCGAAGGCGTCTTTGTCGGATCGGGCATCTTTAAGAGCGGCGACCCGGCCAAGCGCGCGGACGCCATCGTTAAGGCCGTAGCCAACTTCACCGACGCCAAGCTCATCGCTGAGCTTTCGGAGGATCTAGGCGAGGCCATGGTCGGCATCAACGCCGACGAGATCGAGATCATCATGGAGGAGCGCGGACGCTAGTCCGGCAGAAAGGATCGCACATGAGCGATTACGCAGACCAGACGGTCGCCGTGCTGGCGGTCCAAGGTGCTTTTGCCGAGCACGAGGCGAGGCTGTCCGAGCTGGGCGCACGTTGTATTGAGCTGAGGCAGGCGGCTGATTTGAAGCAGGACTTTGACCGTCTGGTACTTCCCGGCGGCGAGTCTACCGTTCAAGGGAAGCTGCTTGATGAGTTGGGCATGTTCGAGGAGCTTCGTGCCCGCATCGCTGAAGGCATGCCCGTCCTGGGCACCTGCGCCGGCCTGATTCTGCTGGCTCACGACCTTGCCGCCCATGTCGATAAGGGGACGCCGCGTTTGGCAACCATGGATGTACTTGTCGAGCGCAATGCCTACGGCAGGCAGCTCGGCAGCTTTCGAACCAAGGGGCAGGTAGCCGGCATCGACGGTGAAGTGCCGCTGACGTTTATCCGCGCGCCCCGCATCGTCGAGGTCCACGGCGACGCCAAGGCCTTAGCGAAAGTCGACGGGCGCATCGTCGCCGCCCGCCAAGGCAACCAGCTCGGCGTAACCTTCCACCCCGAA
Source organism: uncultured Collinsella sp. (assembly GCA_958436995.1). Taxonomy (GTDB): domain Bacteria; phylum Actinomycetota; class Coriobacteriia; order Coriobacteriales; family Coriobacteriaceae; genus Collinsella. Next base: position 1,440 of record CAUBMI010000086.1, on the reverse strand, counting down.
CTCGACGAAGACACCCGCCTCCACGAACTGTTCCTACAAATGTAGGAAGAACAGAAACGAGAGTGGATAATCCCCCACCTTGAGCATGAATATGGGCTCATACCAGGAGATTATCCACTCTCATACTATGTAGTCGTTGGGGACGTTCTTAAACGACTAGTCAAACAAGAACGTCCCCAACGACTACATTGCGATAGACGACCACGTTTGCCCAGATAAAACCTGCCAAAATGAACCTGTCCCTTTTTGGCAGGTTTCGACCAAGGCAACGTCGATGTTTCGGCAACGACAGCGAGCGCCCACCAGAGCGACCAAATTGGCATGAAAAGAGGACGGCATAGACCTTCTGGTCATGCCGCCCTCTTTGAATGACAAGTTGTCGCTCTGGTGGGCGCGCAGCGTCAACTAGTTACGCGGTTTGGTAAAACCGCGTAACCCAATTAGAAGCGGTTGCCGCGGAAGCCGCCGCCGTTGCGGCCGCCACGATCGCCACCGCGACCGCCGCGGTCGTTACCACGGTTGCCGCCGAAGCCGCCACGGTTGCCGCCGCGGTCGCCATAGCCACCACGGTTGCCGCCAAAGCCGCCGCGACCACCACGGTCGCCGCCACGGTCACCAAAGCCGCCACGGCCGCCACGATCGCCACCGCGACCGCCGCGGTCACCGCCACGGCCACCGCGATCGCCAAAGCCGCCGCGACCGCCACGGTCGCCGCCACGACCACCGCGATCGTCACGGCCGCCGCGAGGACCGCGGTCCTCGTCCAGGCCCATGGCGACGAGCGGAGCGATGACCTTATCGAGAGCGGCCATCAGCTCGGTGGCCTCCTCATAAGAAAGCTCGGGCAGGAGCTTCTCCTTCTTGTTGGCAAGCTCGACCAGGCCCTCAGCAGCATCCTCGGCAGCGAAGACGACGATCTTGCGCATATCGCCCTCGGCGTCGTCGATGCGGCCGACCAGATCGGCAGCCTCGGCCTCGGCCATCAGGCCATCAAGCTCACGAAGGCGCATGCCCAGCAGGTCGGACATCTCCTTCTGCTCCATCTTGGGCTTGAGGTCAAGGAGCTTGATGGCGCGCTCGATGTTTGCCATGCGCTCGGCCTTGGCCTCCTCCTCCTTGGAAATAGCAAAGCGACGGCTACGCAGCAGGCGGGCGGCCTTCTGCATCTTGTCCATCAGCTCTTCGTCATCGTAATCAGCGGTGGCCTCGACAACCTCGGCCTCCTCCTCGACGGAAACCTCGTCAGCAGCCTCAACCTCGGCAGCTTCGGTCTCCACGGTCTCGACTGCCTCAACCTCGGCAGCCATGGTCTCGTTCTCGGTCTCGTTCATGATCTCTTCGTTCTCGGACATGAGACTCCTTCTTGGCCCTCTCGGGCATCATCGCCCCATTCGCGGGGCCCGTCGCGCACTCTTTGCGCTTTAAACATTCATGCCTCTC